>JAIBBF010000003.1 GCA_019694795.1 Flavobacteriales bacterium
GGGCCAACCTTCTGGTGAATGGATTCTTTTTCTTTGCAATTGCAATCGCTGCATTATTTATGCTGGCACTGCAATATGCAACAGAATCAGCATGGGGTGTAGTAACTAAGAGGGTATATGAGGCAGTAATGTCCTATATTCCGGTAGGTTCTATTTTCCTTCTGATTGTATTAATTGCTGGCTCACTTCACTTGAATCATCTTTATCATTGGATGGACCCTGAAGTAGCAAAGCATGATGAATTGATTGCAAACAAAGGAGCATTTCTTAACCTGCCTTTCTTTTGGGTAAGAACACTGGTTTACATCGCCACGTTTATCCTGTTTGCACGTTCATTCAGAAAACGCTCTTTACTGGAAGATCAGGTAGGCGGAACTGATATTCACTTTAAAAACTATCGCCAAGGTGCATTATTCCTTGTGTTTTTCGCAGTATTTTCCTCAACCTTATCGTGGGATTGGTTAATGTCAATCGACACCCACTGGTTCTCTACATTGTATGGATGGTATGTATTCTCCGGAATGTGGGTTTCAGCAATTATCGTTATTATTCTTACCGTATTCTATTTGCAAAGTCAGGGTCACCTCAAAGTGGTAAACGAAAGTCACATCCACGACTTAGGAAAATGGCTGTTTGCAATTTCATTCTTGTGGAGTTATTTATGGTTCTTCCAATTCATGTTGATTTGGTATTCCAACATCCCTGAAGAAGTAACGTATTTCATGTTCCGAATCGAGCATTATAAAGTTCCGTTCTTCCTGATGTTTGCGATCAACTTTGTGCTTCCAATGCTCTTCCTGATGAGCCGTGAATCAAAACGTCAGCGCACTTTGTTAACCATCATTGCCTTGGTGCTTTTCATTGGTCACTGGTTTGATACGTATTTGTTGGTTATGCCGGGAACCATGTTTGCCGAGCAGCATTATGGAATCCTTGAAGTTGGAATGTTCCTTGCGTTTTTAGGCTTGTTTATGTTTGTTGTACTTCGTGCACTTACAAAAGCACCATTAATGCCGGTGCATCATCCTTACCTGGAAGAAAGCATTCATCATCACATTTAATTCATTTAGCACCTTAATACACGACATATCATGGTTAAGCTTTTCATTGTTCTGATCATTCTGCTTGGGATTATCACTATTGCACAGTTGATGAGGGTTCTCGAGCTTTCGTCAGATCTTAGGAACAAAAAGGAGGAAGAAATTTCCGAAGGAGACAACAAACTGAATGCAAATCTCATGTTTGCGTTTATGATTTTCTTTTTTGGTTCCTTTATTTGGTTGATGGCTAAATATGGTGGAGGATCTTTACCTGTAGCTGCATCAAAGCATGGTGCTGAAACAGATTGGTTATTGAAAATCAATTTTGCAATTATCATTCTGGTGTTTTTTGCAACTAACTTTTTGCTTTTCTTTTTTGCAAACCGTTATTACTACCGTAAAGACAGAAAAGCGCTTTACTACCCGCATAATAACAAGCTAGAGTTATTGTGGACCGTTGTTCCTGCCTGTGTACTTGCCGTGATTATCATTCTTGGTTTGAAAACATGGAATGATATTACAGCCGAATCCGATCCTGAAGCTATTCGCATTGAATTATACTCTAAACAATTCGAATGGGTGGCACGCTATTCTGGAGATGACAATCAACTTGGAAGAAGTGATTTCCGTTTGGTTAGTCCTGAAAATCCACTCGGTGTACAAACCAATGCTACAATTGATTCTGCCATCGTAAGAATCGAAAAAATGATTGTAGATCTTGATTCTGCTTTAGCACATAACGAGAATCCCCGCACAACGGCTGATGTTATGACTGATGCTACTGCTGCAAAAACAAAAGCGAAAAAAGAACGAATGATGCGTCACCTTAAAAAGGTGATTGAACTGAAGAAGACCATGAACGCTGATCTTGATAAAATGGCCAATGACGACCGCGTTATCAAATTGAAAGAAATTCATTTAATCCAGGGTCAGGAATATGAATTCCTGTTCAGATCGCAAGACGTAATTCACTCAGCTTATTTCCCGCATTTCCGTGCACAAATGAATACAGTGCCTGGTATGACCACCCGTTTCAGAATTACTCCAACTATTACTACAGATAGTATGAGAACGGTTACCGGAAATCCTAAGTTTGATTACATTTTGCTTTGTAATAAAATTTGTGGAGCAGCGCATTACAACATGCAAATGGTAATTAAGGTTGATAAGCCTGCAGATTATAAAACATGGTATGAAGCTCAACCTATTTTTGCTGGAGCGCCTGTTGCTCCGGTAGAAAATTCAACTCCGGCAGATAGTATTCCTGTAGTGGCTGCAGATACTGCAAAAGTTGCAATGGTTGAAGGACATTAATTAAGAAGAATCAGAATCACAATTATACTGAGAGAAAATGGCAGAAGTTAATCACTCAAATGGAAATGCTCACCACGATGACGCGCATGGTCATCACCATCACAAAGAGCATTTTATTACAAAGTACTTTTTTAGCCAAGATCATAAAATGATCTCCAAGCAGTTTTTATTGACTGCAGTTTTTATGGGGGTTGTTGCTATGATTATGTCTGTATTGTTCCGTTTACAATTAGGCTGGCCAAATCAGGAGTTTGATATTCTCAACTTCTTTTTAGGAGATAAATGGGCACCGGGCGGAATCTTAGATCGAAACATGTACTTGGGTCTGGTTACCCTGCACGGTACAATCATGGTATTCTTCCTGCTTACTGGTGGTTTAAGTGGAACATTTAGTAACCTCTTAATTCCCTTACAAATTGGAGCAAGAGATATGGCCTCGGGCTTGTTGAATATGTTGTCTTACTGGATGTTCCTTGTTTCTTCTATTATAATGATTTATTCATTCTATGTAGAAACCGGACCAGCAAGTGGTGGTTGGACAGTTTATCCTCCATTAAGTGCCCATGCGGACTTCATGCCTGGTTCAGGATTAGGAATGACACTTTGGTTAGTTTCTATGGCCATTTTCGTTGCATCTTCTTTATTAGGTTCATTGAACTATATTGTTACGGTGTTGAACCTTCGTACTAAAGGAATGAAGATGACACGTATGCCGTTAACCATTTGGGCATTCCTGGTAACTGCAATTCTTGGGGTGTTATCATTCCCGGTTCTTCTTTCTGCGGTGTTACTGCTTATTATGGACCGTACTTTCGGAACAAGTTTCTACTTGTCTGATATCATAACCGCTAATGAAGGTATGTTAGATGCAACGGGAGGTTCACCAATTTTATACCAACACTTATTCTGGTTTTTAGGTCACCCTGAGGTATACATCGTTTTATTACCTGCATTAGGTATCACTTCCGAAATCATTGCAACGAATGCCCGTAAGCCAATTTTCGGATACAGAGCGATGATCGGATCAATTTTAGCAATTGGATTCCTTTCGTTCATTGTGTGGGGTCACCACATGTATGTAACGGGTATGAATCCATTCTTAGGAGGAGTGTTTGTATTTACAACACTTTTAATTGCCATTCCTTCGGCGGTTAAAGTATTTAACTACCTGACTACACTCTGGAAAGGAAATATCGTTTATACACCCGCGATGTTGTTCTCCATCGGATTGGTATCTACATTTATCACTGGTGGTTTAACAGGTATCATCCTTGCCGACTCAGCTTTAGATATTAATGTACACGATACTTATTTCGTAGTTGCCCACTTCCATATTGTGATGGGATTATCTGCAGTGTTCGGTATGTTTGCCGGGGTTTATCACTGGTTCCCTAAAATGTATGGTAAAATGATGAATACTAAATTGGGTTATGCTCACTTTTGGTTAACCATCATTTGCGGATACGGTGTATTCTTCCCAATGCACTTTGTTGGATTATCCGGTGCACCACGTCGTTATTACGACTATACTTCATATCCAATGTTCGACAGCATTCTTGATTTGAACGTAATCATTTCTGTTTCTGCGATTATCGGTTCACTTGCACAAATCATTTTCTTGTTCAATTTCTTCTACAGTATTTTCCGCGGAAGAAAAGCAAGTCAAAACCCTTGGAAATCGAATACACTGGAGTGGACCACACCGGTGGAACATGTACACGGAAACTGGCCTGGTGCTATTCCGGAAGTTCACCGTTGGCCGTATGATTATAGTAAACCAGGTCTGGCAGATGATTATTGTCCTCAAACCGTTCCTCTTAAGGATGGTGAGGAAGAAGGTCACTAAGAATAATATTTTCCTTATAAATGTCCGTACTTTTGTACGGACATTTTTTTTATGTATTTGCGGCTGACCATCTTTTTATATTTCATTGCTATTCCATTCTGCAATGCACAATTGATGGATAGTATTGCGCGAAGCTTTGAAGAAAAACCTAGTCTTTATTTTAATTACGGATCACAGTATTCCTTTATTTCAAATAAGCTAGCCACTATTTCTAATTTTAAGATTGGTGTAGATTATTCCGGAACGTTTAAACTAGGATTAGGTTTTAATTGGTTATCTAAAAAAT
This sequence comes from Flavobacteriales bacterium, assembly GCA_019694795.1. Lineage (NCBI taxonomy): Bacteria > Pseudomonadati > Bacteroidota > Flavobacteriia > Flavobacteriales > Flavobacteriales bacterium. The sequence continues at coordinate 4,487 of JAIBBF010000003.1, forward strand.
ATAAGGAGCGCAATCGTTTTTTGGAAGCGGACATGCGCTTATCCCAATTGCACATGTATTACTTTTCTGCATTTGCAGAATATACATTTTTCAAAACCTATCATTGGGAAGCAACTATTCCCGCACAAATTGGATGTGGTTGGGCAAATTACAGTTACAGTAATTCTTCTAATGCCAATGTTCATTCAGCGAATAAGCTATTTGTTTTGTATGAACCGATGATGACTATTCAATACCGCTTTTTGAAGTATTTTGGAATAGGTTGTGGAATAGGATATCGATTGGTGGTAATCAACAGAACGGTAATTGAAGAACAAATGACGTCACCACTTTTTGTATTAAAGAGCAAGTTATTTGTTGGGGATTTATGGCGGGATTTCACAAAAAAATAGGGATCCGAAGACCCCTATTTTCAATTGAAATTATAAGCGATTAATTCAATTTGAAATTGATTGGTAATGTAAAGCGGGAACTTACCGCTCTTCCGCGTTGTTTACCAGGTTCCCATTTCGGCATTGATCTTACTACACGGATAGCTTCTTCATCGCAACCGGAACCGATTCCGCGAAGAACGCGGATATCACCTACTGTTCCATCTTTAAACACTACGAACTGTACGAATACTTTTCCTTGTACGCCTGATTCGCGTGCCATTTGAGGGAATTTCAGATTGTCTTGAAGATATTTTTTCAATGACTCCATTCCGCCTGGGAAAGAAGCTTGTTCTTCTACAACGTCAAAAATTTCTTCTACAACCGGGGCTTCTTCAACTTTTACATCGAAAATTTCAACTTTATCGTTAGCGTCTGTTTCGTTAACGGTAATTTGATTTTCTTCAACTTTAACATCGTCATCTTTAATTTCAATGTCAGTCATAATTGCCGGTGGCGGTGGGGGAGCCGGTGGTGGTGGTGGTGGTGGGATGTCCTGTACAGTTTCATCCATTAAGTCGTCGTTTTCTACCGATTCATTTGAGGCTGTATATTTTTTTTCATATACAGTGTATTCAAACGCAGAAAGGGTAAAACCTAGGGCGACTAAAACTCCTAACATCATAAGCGAAGTACGCTTATTCTGTATGTTGGCTTCTTGACTTTTCTTGATTTCCATACGCTGAGGTATTGAATGGTAAATTTAAGTTTATTATCTGTACACTGCAAATGCAAAATGGTTCACCATGATAATTCTTTTCCATAAATCAAACGGAATAAGCTGATTCCCAAAAGGCTGCCGGCCACATCGGCCACTGCATCCTGCCAGTCAAAATGGCGTCCGGTAGAAATGAGTAATTGAACGGTTTCAATAATCAGTCCGTAGACAGACCCAATGATCAAAGCATACACCTTTGAATGGTAACGCAACTCAGAATACCTGTATTGTCTTCTAAATCCAACAATGATGAATAAACTCAATATGGCAAATAGAAAAATATGAATGGCTTTATCGGCAGAAACAAATGCCCACAAAGTCGCATCAGGTAATTGATCTGATGGAGAAGCGCAGAGCAACAGAATAAAAATTGCCCAGGAAATGCCTAAAATATTGCATCTCCAAAACATCTTAACCTAGCAGCTCTTTGTATTGCGAATCGCTTAACAGTTCGTTGACTTCGGATGAATTTGATAGTTTCACTTTAATCATCCATCCATCTCCGTATGGATCTTTATTTACAGCGTCGGGATTTCCTTCCAATGCAGAATTTACTTCTAAAATTTCTCCACTTACAGGCATAAATAAATCGCTCACTGTTTTAACAGCTTCAACAGTACCGAATACTTCTTCTTTATTCAGTGTTTCTCCACCGGTTTCAATTTCTACATAAACGATATCGCCAAGTTCACCTTGAGCAAAATCAGTAATGCCTACAAAGGCAATGTCTCCTTCTACACGGATCCATTCGTGATCTTTTGTGTACTTGAGATTAGCAGGAATATTCATGTTTCTTGATTTTTGCCAAAAGTAGGATTTTTTTAAATCACAAAGTGAATCTGATGGCAATACCTGCATTAGTATTTGCAGTAGGGAAGGAAGTTGATACAACAGGTCTGTTCAGTACTTTGTCGTAAAAGAAACGAACAGTCAATTTCTGGTTGATGGCATAATCTGCAGATGATTTAATGGAAATCATTCGCTGACCAGCTGTGGCCTGATTTTGGTTTTCCACCACTTTACGGGTGTATGTTACGTTGTTGCGAATAGAAAGGTCGATACGGCAATTTAAATCGCTTTCCAGAGGCTTATTCCCGATTTTGAATGGAAGTTTTACCTGGTTGAAACGATAGCCGGAACCAACCACAAATTCATTTCCGCGGATTTCCGTTACCTGATTATTTACCAAACTCAACGATAAATTGCGGTCTCTTTTGATTTCGACTTTAGTAATCAATCCACCAGGCTTCCCTTTGTTTTTTAAATTCCAGGTCATGTCGATGTTGATCAGCGGACTGAATTGCTCGGAAATCGCAATAATGCTGATTTGTTTTGGGTTGATAAAGTTACCTGTAATATCGGTAGCGTTTAGATTTCCATTGGCGTCTTTAGTACCTAATAAGTTGGTAGTATAATTTGCGATGGTCATGGTTGATCTGTAACCATGCGAAATGGAGAATGACTTAAACCATTTTTTCATGAATTTAACTTTCGTCTTCGCCATAGGATCGAAGGTTACTCTCCAGTTAGGTAGTGGAGTCATGCCAAATGGATTGGTATGCGAATTAGATACGTTTTTCCCTGTGTATGCGGCCAGGAATGAAGCGATCATTACGTCTTGTTGTGTTCCACCATATCCATCTCTGTATCCAGGTTCGGAAGAACTTTGACCATTTGAATTTGAATTGGCTGATCCCAGTAATTGAGAGGCATCTGCCCGGTTATCGCGGAAGTTTTCAAATACAGGGGAAACATGGTTGTCTTTATTGGCAACAAAAGCAGTTTTCCAGGTGATAATGGACATTGACATCATTCCATTAGTCATTGGATTTTGCGCCGCATAATCTAAGAATGGGGAGCCGCCTAAGGTGTCCACCCACCTAAAGAAGGTGGTATAGTTTTCAGTGATATTTTTATCTGCATTCAATTCAATTCTGAATCCTGTGAGCGGTTCAATGGATGTTCTTGCAGATAAATTGGAATTGTGATTTGAAGTGTATTGAGTATTTAAGAATTGATTTTTTACAAGCCAGCCCTGGTCAGCGGCATAAAAAGCATAGTCGTTAAATCCGGGAGCCCATTCAGCTTCTCTTCCGAATAAATCTTTGTTTTGTTTACCAGAAATAAATCCGAATCCGGGAGCATTCCATGCAGCATCCATTCCCATCAGATAATTTCTTTGGTTGTATCCCGGTAATAAAATACCATCGGTTGTGCTATAGGTAAAAGAGAATGTTTTTACACTCATCAACACACGTGCAATGTTTTCACCTACGGTGAAAATAGGTTCCCGTTCTTTCTTGTTTGTTTTGGTTGAGTCTGAATTATTTTTATCTGAATTATTATTCTCCTCAGCTTTTCCATTTTTACCTCGACCACCTTTTACTGCTTCTTTACCCCCATTTTTACCTTTTCCGCCACCTCCACTTTGAAGCTTGGTGTTTACTTTTTTCAGGTAAGGAACTTTATTGTAAAGCGTGGTCATGTTAAACTGTGCATTCCAGTTCACATTCCGGGAATTTTGGATGGTATTTCCTAGAGTGTCCTGACCAAATGCTGCACGTTGCCAATCGTAAGAGGTGCTGTAACGGGTAGTAACAGTTATCCAATCCAGAATTGGAATTTTATTGATGGGCCATGTGACATTTACATTGGCAGTATGATTGTATTGTTTATTGATACCGAATGTTTTTATGCTTTGCATCACACTATCCTTGAATACCTGATATTCGTCGCGGTATTGTTTGTCAACACGACCAATAGGTTCTCCGATAACACCGTTGTTGGTAGCATTAAAATCGAATTTGATGTTTTTGGTGAAGTCATATTTTAAATCATATGATCTCACCCAGGTGAAGTTCTTGTTATAGGTTGGGAAAACAATGGCATCAAAATTATTCCGGATTTGATTGGCATTGTAGGAGCGATTTAAATCTGTTCTGAACGCAATTAATTTCGGTCCTTTAGAAATATTAATATCCTTAATCAGCGTAAACCATTTTGATTTAGCCATGAATTTATTTTGCTTAAATGGCTCCCAGGCTTTTGGTGTAGCGTTATAGGTGTAATTTAAACCACCTCGGATAGTTTTGTTGATGTTGTATTCGGTATTGATATCTCTTTTGAAAATTTCGCTGTAGGAATAGGTAAGACTGACATTTTCTACATCGTAGAAGTGAGCTTTTTTTCCATTGGCTCTTTCTTTACGGACATTCGTAAAGTTCATACTTCTCCTTCGGGTATAATCGATTACTTTATCTTTAGAAATCGCTTTTTGATCTGAAGGAAGCTGATCAAATAGAATGTCCGGATTTAAAGGATCGTATTGGGGTTTAATGACCGTTTGCGAATAGCCCAGGAACATCGGAATTTTTAATCCCCATTTATCCGGGAAGAATTTGCCCATTTCAAAAGATGTGGATCCGTCCCAACCGTAACGGGTATCGCGTTGTCTTTCGCTAACCTTTTTTTCGATGCTTCCCCAATAAGGAGTACTGTAATTACCGGAAATGGCTACTTGTGCAAAATCTGCGAGATTTGCATTCACTCTTCCAATGGCAGCCCATCCGCCATGCTGATCGAAATCGGTGAGTCGTAATTCGTTAATCCAAACTTCGAAACATTTTGGATCGCCTAAATCTGTTGTAGAAAATTCGTTGCTGTTTTTATTCGGATTGCGCACACCGACCATTACCACTTTTAATCCCTGAAGATTCGGATTACCTATAATTTTCATTAACCGGTCGGGATAATTCGGGTCATGGATGGAGTACATCTGATTATTGGCCATTAGTCCCGCCAGCACTTTTGCATTTCTCTCCAATTTTAATTGGCGGAATAATTCGAACTCAATATCAATCTCGTTGGATGCCGGCCAAATATCCGTATCTACCGAAGCTCCCCAATTGGTCATGGTTAATGGCAACTCATATTCATAGTAGTTATCTGTGAAATCAGTTCCCATTCTAACGAAGAGGGTTACATCTTTACTGTTGGTTACTTGTTCTGTTAATGATGAAGTTTCTGCATGAACGAACATTTTCAAACGTTTGTACGAGCGGATATCAAACGCTACATTTCTGTAACAAGCACGTGCATCTCCATCTTCGAGTCCGCATACATCAAATGCCAATGATTGCTCATTCAGATTACGGAGGTTGGCAGTGGCTACATCCACCTGGCGGTTAATTCCCGGAGGTAGTACATAGGGTATTGGAACGCGGTTTCCGTTTTCTTCGATGTTTACTGCAAATAAATTGAAGGTGGTATTGGAAGGATCATCCTGAATATATTCTCCCGGTTGTAATAACGATTGCTGATAGGTTCTCCACTCACCGCGAATCATTTCAAGACGTGCAAAGCGTAAAACAATAGGGGTAGTGTGGTTTTTAACGAACATCCGGATAAAGCGGATTGAACGGAAATCTGAAATTCCATTGACCACCTTTTCGTATTTGCGAATCGGAACTTTAAACTGGTACCAGGTGATTTGTTTTGTTGACCCATCCGGTAACGTAACATTCTTTGTGAGCTTGTCGGTGATGAAGTTTTGACCAACGGTCATGTCTTGCGGACGCAAACTGATTTTATATTGGAAATAGGATTCAGCTTCGCTCAGGTTATTATCCTGATTGATATCTTCCACATTAGGAATGGTAGAAGCTGAAGTAGGATAACCATCCGCATTTAACCCCTGAGAAAATTCATTGGTTGGCGAGTTTCCTTCGTGACCATTGTATCTTTTGTAGCGCTGAATAATATTTAATTGGGCAGCGTCATAATCATCATCGCGATAATAATTATAGTCATCATTCGAAGGGTCGTTGATCAGCGCATCTTTAGCTGATTGTGATAATCCGGAAGAATTTACCCATGCTACATATTGCTGGAAAAATTGTTGTTCCTGCGCATCCGGTAATCCGTCTAATCCAACATCCTGACGAAGTCGCACGCTCGGGTCGGAAGAGTTTTCAAATGCATTTACGATGGGTTGGGTGGTAGCTACAATTCCCCAGGCAGTTGTATCCAGAATAGAGGGATCAAAAACATCACTTGTGGGCAAACCATTTTCGAAACTTTTTCTTGAATCGGCGAGAATATCTTCTGAAACATTTCCAAGATTGAAATACAAATCACCACCCGTGGTGCCATAATCACTTACTGCATCCACGTTGAATGGATCCATTAACCAAAACTGGATGAATTCAATATTTGCTGCTTCGAAATCGGTCGTTTGGAGCTGACGCATAATTCCTCCCCAGCGAGATCCCGGATCGGCTAAGGTCCCATCGTTTAATAATCCTGCAGAATATGCCGAAGCTGCTGTATCGAAATTGTATGGTCCTCTTTCATTCGGCCAGAAAGAAACATCGAAAACCGCAATGTTGGTGGGTTGACCCTGTGCTAATTGTCGATTCGGAAAAACCTCCTGCTCAAAAATCTGACGCATGGTGTGATTAGATTGCATCGGGGAATTTTTGATATGATCCGGAGTAAGGTTGTTATTGTTATAGAACAACGGATCTACAACGTGCCAGTTAAATAAAGCTCTGTTTTTACCGTAATCTCTATTGTTGGTTAGACTTGCTTCCGGAAATAAATCTGGTTGTCCTTTAGGAACACTTGCCAGATGCCACATGGAAAAAGAACGGATATCGATAGCAGATTGTGATCCTTCAAAATCGTCGATATACGAAATTCCGTTAATGGCTCTTGCAGTTCCGGGAATAATGGTTGCATATTCCGCTGATGCCGTTACTACTGATTTTTCTTTGGTGGAGATCAATGGAAGTTTATCTACCAAGCGAGTGAGAAGTGGGACTTCTTTTTTGAAACTTCCATCAACACCTAACATGGTATTGCTTACAGGTTCATCACCAATATTTATTTTTTGTGTAAGCGGACGCTCTGTCATATTCAAAACGGTTCCGCCAACACTGATGTCTTTACTCAAGCGATAGTCGAATCGTGTTCCGATCATCGTTTTAGTAAGCATGCTAAATAATGTATTACTCTCAACAGAAACTTTAATGGGAGTTTGTGATTCAAGTAAGCCCTGATTAATTATTCGCACTCTTCCCAGGTTGTAATCTACGGTATAATCGGTGTTTTCTACAAGTGTTCTGCCACCTGCGGTGACGGTAACTGCGCCTTGAGGAATGTTCAGTGCGTTTAATGAAATTTCAGAGCTGGTAGAAGATTGATATTTCCCTTTTAGTTTAAAGCGATTTAATTGAGGAATCTGTTGTGCGGCAGTTTTGGTGGAATCGTATAAGGGTTGATACACGATAGTGTTTACGACATTAGGATCAATGCCGGCGGCCAATAATTTATTTTTCAGTGTCGTTCCAAATGGTTCAACGCTGGTAAAAATTACACGACCATTCACCGGGTTTATAGTACCACCTCCATTTGCCTTATTTCCTGTAAAGGTTAAAGGCATAAAATCGAAAACCCCATCCGGAAAAGGATTGTTGTTGGGGTCGAATTTATCCATGTTTAAAATCTGGATGAGCGGTTTATCATCCACTCCCGTTTGAGGAATGAAGTTGACATCTACAGATGTAGCAGGATTATTATACCAAACATCTAATCTGAAATTGTCTTTGTTTACCTGATAAGCACCAATGGAATAAATGTTTTTCATCATTAAATCCCAGCGTTTAAAGCGTGGATTTGTAACGGTACCTTTCAGTAATTTTAAAATCAATGCTTCCTGACCGGCAACACCATCGGTGGAAAACTCACCCACCTGGAAGGTTTGTCCCTGATACGTGTACTGATAAGCTACAGCGAGAACCTCGTCGTTATTTAGCGGTTGATTTAAAGTGATGAATCCGAGTAATGGATTGTATTGGTATTCCTGTTCGGTCAGCTTTCGCGAGTTCTGCACTTTTTCATAATGTACCGATTGTTGGAATGGTCCGGGAGAAGTGATGACTGAATTTAAAGTTGCAGTTGCATTATTGAAACCGCGAACGCCGGAGTTATTTGCTGCAAAGGCGTAAATTCCATTGGCGGAATTGTTTGGCAGCGTTCCGGAAATAGAACCGGGACTTCCCTCCAACACTGAAGTTTCGCCGAGGTCGGCAAATGCGATGATGTTCCGTGTATTGTCGACCGTGTTATTTGTATTTGTAACCCAAACTTCAATTCTGGTAATGTTAATTTGAGAAGCAACTTGTGGCAATGCCATCATGGCATTATCGTAACTATTTCTGAAATGATGAGCAAGGAAATAGTGTTTGTTAGCCTCGTAATTATCGGCAGTGATTTCGAAGGTGCTTACCTGTGCTCCACCCGAAACCTCTACTTCCGTACGCTTACCTTTCTGCTGCGAGAATACGGTTGTGGCAGTTAATTTCCCGAATTTTAATTGGGTTTTGATACCGAATAATGACTGACTACCCGTAATGAGCGAACCTGATAATGGTAATTGAACGTTACCGGCTTCAATACTTTGAATGATTTCATCTTCATCGCCTTTGTATTCGAGTTTCATTTGATTTTCGAAATCGAAGGTGGCTTCTGTATTGTAGCTGGTATTGAGTTTAAGTTTGTTTCCAATGGTACCAACCACATTCAGCTGAATGCGCTGGTCGAAATCGAACACTGTGATTTTTCTTTGCTTTTCCGGTATTTGAGGATTTTCTGTTTTTGAAGTATTGATTCCAAATCTCAACTCAGCTGTTCCCGAAGGTTTAATGTCGATAAAATTACTTCCAAAGATTCCTTCCATTCCTTTTACATTTAGCGTAGGAATCGGGCTTTTGGAAGAATTGCTAGGAGATAGTTCGTTATCTAAGTCTTGCCAACCTTTTTTCAGCGCATTTTCCATGTCGTAATCGATGTACTCCTCGAGCGTCATGCTTTGTCCGGGTTGGTAGGGAACACCGTTACTTAGGTTGTAGTTGAAATTATAATTTCCTGTAGTAGGATCGTAAACTACATTGTTTTGAAGGTTGAGAGGATCCTGCAGGTTGATGTTGCTCGAATTGGGAGCATTTGGATCTCCCTGGGGATAAATGGGGAAGGGCAGGTTTACAGTTGGGGAATCGAGGGCAGAGTAAAAATATTCAGCATCACCCTCACTTACAAGCATTAACTCATCTATACCAAAGGTATAACTTGCGATCAAAACAGTCGCAAGAATGCCCAGGAAAGGCAATGCTTTCAGTTTATTTTTTCCTTTTGCCGCCACGCTGTGGTATTACATATTTTTCAAAGCCAGTTTAATTAACTCTTCAACGGCCAGATTATTTTGTGAAGCTAATACTTTATCAATTCCTTTTTCTGCGGTTGACTTATCAAATCCTAAGGTAACAAGAGCCGACAAAGCCTCTTGGCGCACGGCGGAGCCTTGATTTCCAGCTGATAAGTCTAATTTTTCCAGTTTTCCGGACAGGTCAACGATGATTCGTTGTGCTGTTTTTCCTCCAATTCCTTTTATTTTTTGAAAGGCAGAAACATTTCCTGTACCAATGGCAGTTTGTACTTCATCGGGTGTCATGGAGGATAAAACCATTCGGGCAGTGCTTGCTCCAACACCGGAAACATTCAGCAGTGAGCGAAAAACCGATCGCTCTTCTTTGGATTTAAAACCGAATAATATATGTGCATCTTCACGAATCACCTGGTGGGTGAAAAGAAGAACGTTCTCCTCATTCCCTAATTGTGTATAGGTGTTGAGAGATATATGAAGGAAATACCCAAGGCCATTACAATCGATTACTACATAGGCAGGATTTTTTTCAGTCATTCTGCCCTTAACGAATTCGTACATTATTTTTTGCTTTTGGTTTGAGCGTCGAGAACGGCGATTTTTACCATGTTTACAATTTCACGAACCGAACATCCGATTTGAAGTACATGGAATGACTTTTTCATACCAAGCAGGATGGGTCCGATAACCTCGGCATTGGTCATTTCCTGAATCATTTTGTAGGCAATGTTTCCAGCCGACAAATTCGGGAAAATGAACGTGTTTGGTTTTTTTCCATTGAGGTCGGAAAAGGTGAAAAACTCTTCCAGCAGTTCCTGATTGAATGCAAAATTGGCTTGCATTTCACCATCCACCACCATGTTCGGATGTTCTTTATGAAGAATAGAAACAGCTTTCCGCATTTTTTCCGGATCATCACCATTGGCAGATCCAAAATTGGAATACGAAAGCAGCGCAATTCTCGGATTGATTTTAAAGTTTTTTACCGCCTTTGAAACCATCAGTGTGATATCAACAATTTCTTCGGCAGATGGATTATGGTTCACAGTGGTGTCGGCAAAAAACACGGGACCTTCTTTTGAAAAGATTACATACATTCCAGCAACACGTTTAACATCTTCTGCGGTTCCGATAATTTGCAAAGCAGGTTTAATGACCTCTTTATAGCTTCGGGTAATCCCGCTGATTAAAGCATCTGCAGCACCCACCTCTACCATCATTGCACCAAAGTGATTTCGCTCACGCATGATTTTTTGTGACTCAAACAAAGTCATGCCTTTTCTCTGGCGTTTCTTAAATAACAACTCGCCATATTTCATTCTGCGTTCCTGTTCGGAAGGATCGCGGGGATCTATTATTTCGGCCTCTTCAAGATCCAATGAATATTCTTTAATAAGGCTTTCTATTTTTTTACGGTCTCCAAGTAAAATCGGTATTGCGATTCCTTCTTCAATTGCTGTTTGAGCCGCTTTTAAAATTTTATAATTATCGCCCTCTGCGAAGACTATCTTTTTAGGGTTTTTACTCGCTTTTTCGGTGATATTACGAAGCAGTTTATTATCGTGACCCGTTTTCTTTTTTAGTTCCTCGATGTATAAATCGATGTCCTCAATTGGCTCGCGCGCCACACCGGATTCGGAAGCGGCTTTTGCCACTGCAGGAGCAACGGTCCATAATAAACGTGGATCTAGTGGTTTGGGAATAATGTTTTCTTTTCCGAATGAAATGTTTTTTTCGCCATAAGCTTCATTCACTTCTTCCGGAACAGGTTCCTTGGCTAAGGATGCAATAGCGCGTACTGCAGCCAGTTTCATTTCTTCGTTAATGGTGGTTGCTCTAACATCAAGTGCTCCTCTGAAAATGTAGGGGAAACCAAGTACGTTGTTTACCTGATTGGGTTGGTCGGATCTCCCTGTTGCAACAATAACATCTTCGCGTACAGCACGTGCATCTTTATATGAAATTTCAGGATCGGGATTGGCAAGTGCAAATACAATCGGATTTTTTGCCATGCTTTTAATCATCTCACGGGTTAGAATGTTCCCTTTTGATAAGCCTAAAAACACGTCAGCATTTTCCATCGCTTCCGATAGGTCAGCTACTTTTTTACTCGTTGCAAAATATGATTTGTATTCATCAAGGTCTTTTCTTGATTTTGTAATAGGCCCTTTGGAATCGAGCATGATTACATTCTCTTTTTTAGCACCTAATGCAATGTAAAGTTTTGCGCAAGATATGGCAGCTGCTCCGGCCCCGTTAACAACAATCCGTACTTTTTCAATCTTTTTACCTGCGAGCTCAAGTGCATTTAATAAGGCTGCACTGCTTATAATTGCCGTACCATGCTGGTCGTCATGCATGATAGGAATATCCAGCTCTTCTTTCAGCCGTTTTTCTATTTCAAAGCATTCGGGAGCTTTAATATCCTCCAGATTAATTCCACCAAAAGTTGGTGATATTGCTTTTACCACCTTAACGAATTCATCAACGCGGTTTTCAGAAATTTCGATATCAAAAACATCAATATCCGCATATATTTTAAAGAGCATTCCCTTACCCTCCATGACAGGCTTTGAAGCTTCTGGTCCAATATCTCCTAAGCCCAGCACCGCTGTTCCGTTAGAGATTACTGCCACCAGATTTCCTTTGGAAGTGTATTTGTACACGTCTTGTTTTCGCTTGTGAATAGCCAAACAAGGTTCTGCCACTCCGGGTGAATAAGCCAGGGAAAGATCGCGTTGCGAGGCGTATGGCTTGGTGGGAATTACTTCAATTTTACCTTTTCGTCCTTGCGAATGGTAATCGAGTGCTTCCTGTTTTTTGAATTTAACTTGCGTCATGAGTGGTTCCGGGTAAGAACGGTAAAAATAACAATTTGGATCATATGCCCTTCAATCAATATTTGGCACGATTGGCAAAAATCTTATCTTAACGCCTTGGATGAAAAAGAAACTTGTCGTTTTCTCTGGAGCTGGTATCAGCGCTGAAAGTGGTTTAAGGACCTTCCGCGACTCCGATGGTTTGTGGGAGGAGTATAATGTAATGGATGTTGCTACCCCAGAAGCCTGGCAAAAGGATATGGCGCTGGTTTTAGAGTTTTACAATAAACGAAGGGTCCAGATTTTAGAGGCCAATCCAAATCCGGCACATCACGCTGTGAAATTGCTGGAGGAGAAGTATGATGTTACCGTAATTACCCAAAATATTGATGATCTGCATGAACGTGCGGGTTCATCTCATGTGGTTCATTTGCATGGAAATATTCGCTTTGCCCGAAGCACAAATCCATCCGACGCTGATCGTTTATACCCGATAAAGGGGAATCATTTAAACCCGGGGGATAAATGTCCGGAAGGTTTTCAGCTTCGGCCCCACGTCGTTTGGTTTGGCGAAGAAGTTCCCTTATTGCCCGTAGCTCAAAAAATCGTAGAAAGAGCGGACTATTTAATTATTTCAGGCACTTCTTTAACTGTATATCCAGCAGCTAACCTGATTTATGCCGCTAATTATAAATGCAAAAAGTATCTGGTGGATCCCGGGTCCATCCATGTTACCGATATCGAGAACCTTTCCTTTATTAAAGAAAAAGCCAGTCTCGGGTTACCGAAACTGGCTGAAATGTTATTAAAGGAAGAAGTGATTAACGGCTAATAACTAATCTTTTAGTTGAAACAGCTTCTCCGTTGCGAACAATCGTTACAAAGTAAATTCCGGTAGCTAAATCTTCAGCGTTTAAGTTTACGGTTCCTTCCTGACCATTCAGTGAAATAGATTTCTTGCGGGCACCAATCATATCTGTTACGATCAATTGCTGTTCCTGGGCAATGCTGTTGAATTGATAACGAATCATTGCATTTGAGTTAGCAGGATTTGGCCAGATATTAAATAGAGCAGGACTCGCATCCACATCATTTACACCTACACTGGATGAAATGTTGAAAGTAACATCTACATAAACGGAGTCGTTAACGTTATTACCATCAAAGGCAACAAAACGATAGGTAGAAGTTCCTGTAGTTCCATTGGGCTTGTGGTAAGCGATCAATTGATTAGGCGCATACGATGAAGCACTTGCTGTTACGAAATCAGCATAGGCACCGTCGGATGGTAAAGGGAAAATTGGTTTTACTCCGGCGTTCATCGGGGGATAACAAACTGTCCAGCAAAAATAGTTGATGGAAGTAGGTACCACTGTTACCTCGTAGCGTTTGATTTTGATGTTTTTTGAAGCGCCACTTGTATTCATTACCTTGATATAGGTATCTAATTCGTAATCGGTATCAATACCTGTTAATACAACTTCGGTACCTGAGATATTGGCGTTAGACTGGTCGTGAAATTGAAAACTCTGAGCATTTGCTCCAAATGCAAACAGGAATGCTGATCCAAGTAAAAGTGCTTTCATAATTGTGTTTTTTTCAAAAATAATCATTTATCCTTCAGTTTTTTAGTCCGCCAACAAGGTGAATAAAGGTAGGAAAGCAAGGCAAAAGCCCCTTTTTTAATTTCCTTTACTCAGGAAACGGCCAGTATTAAGCTTTAAACGGTAAGATTTTTGAAATGTTTCCGGTGCTGATGGATTGGCTGCATTCGAAATCAAAAAATTAGCTTCCCAAGTTTAGGACTTCAATTTTACCAAAACTAGGATTCAAAGAATCTGGCCAATAAAGGCTGTTTTAGTTTTTTTTTCTCTTCTTTTTCCTTAAAATTTGTCTGCATCAAAAAAAACAGGAACATGAAAAAACTATTACTATCTGTAGGTTGTGTGTTGGCTGCATCGGTTTCATTTGGCCAAACCACAATTCTTAATGAAGATTTTGAAGGAGGAGCTCTTCCTTCAGGATGGCAAAACACGCACTCCAGTCCTTCTGTGGGATGGGAGTTTGGTAACGCTTTAGGTTCAACCTATTGGGCTGTTCCTACACATACCAAATATGCTGCATCAAATGATGATGCGCACGATAACAGTTCAATGACTGCAAATGTTGCTGATAAAGACCGTTTGGTTACCACCTCACTTGATTTAAGCGCATTTTCTGTTGTTTTCTTAAAGTATGATGCATATTTCAATGGAACTTATGGTTCAGTTGCAACTGTAGAGGTTAGTACCAACGGAGGAACTTCCTGGACAACTGTTTCTACATTAACCGGTGTTGACGGTGCTTGGCAGGAAGATTTAGTAGTAAATCTATCTGCATATGCAGGAAATGCTAACGTATTGGTGGCATTCCGTCATAATGATAGCGGACAATGGGCATCTGGTTTTGCAGTGGATAACGTAAACATCTACTCGCCTGCTGCTAACGATGTGGCTTTAACTGACCTTTCTTATACTCAGTACGTAGTTGGTCCATCTAACTTGTCTATTACAGGAACAATCACTAACCTTGGTTCGAACACGATTACTTCTGTAGATATCGACTGGAATGACGGTTCTGCACACAATCAAACTTTCAGCGTAAGCATTCCGCCACTTGGAACGTATAACTTTACCCATGGTACACAATTAGCGGTTGCTGCCGGTACTAACTATAACATCACTGTTACAGTTACCTTAGGTGGTGATGCAAATACTGCAGACAACACAATGGGCAGAAATGTATACGGACTTACTTTTCTTCCTACTAAACGCGTAGTTGGTGAAGAAGGTACAGGTACATGGTGCGGATGGTGTCCACGTGGTGCTGTTTTCATGGATCAAATGGCTACTACTTATCCAAACACTTGGGTTGGAGTTGCGGTTCACAACAGTGACCCAATGACCGTAACTGCTTATGACAATGCAATTGGCGCATTAATTTCTGGTTATCCTTCAGGAGTTGTTGACCGTGATCTTTTGGATGTTGATCCAAGCGATTTCCCAACTGCCTACTCTCAATTAATTACCAAAGTTGCTCCAGCAAACATTGGTGTTACTTCAGACATTAATCTTGTTACTCGTGCAATGACTGTAACCGTTACTGCTGACTGGGCTGGTTCTTTCACTGGAATTGACTATCGTTTAGCTGCTATCGTAATTGAAGATAACGTTCACGGAACTACTTCTGGTTACAATCAAACCAACTATTACAGCTCAACTTCACAAAACCTTCCACTTAATGGTGCTGGTCACAACTGGCAAACTGAACCAAATCCGGTTCCTGCTGCGAATATGGAATATGACCACGTTGGACGTGCTTTATTAGGTGGCTTTGCTGGTCAGGCTGGATCTGTACCTAGCTCTGTAACTGCAGGATCATCTACTAGCTATACATTCAATCACACTCTTCCAACTACACAAAATGAAAACAACATTAAAGTAGCTGGTATTTTGATTGACAATGCTACCGGTAAAATCCTTAACGCTGCTGAGGCTGACCTCGTACTTGGAATTGCTGAGGACGCTGCTCCAAACTTTGACATGAATATTTTCCCTAATCCTGCAAATGATTTCGCAGCGATTAAATTAAATATCCTCGAAGCAGGAGAAGTTAACATCAGTATCGTAAGCGTAACTGGTGCTTTAGTTAGCAGCTTTAACTATGGTACTTTAAGCGGAGAAAACACATTCATGATTGATGGAAATCGTCTTGATGCAGGTATTTACTTCGTTAACGTTAATGTAAATGGTTCTGTAATTTCTAAGAAAGTGGTTATTACTCACTAATAGAAATAAATAATAATTGAAAAGGCCCCGGTTTTTGCCGGGGCTTTTTTATACCTAACTTTCAGCTATGAAAAATTTGTTTACAGTTGCAGGAATTTGTTTCCTACATATTGTATCCCTTGCTCAGGGATTCGGTGTAGATACAGTGTATAAGGATATTCATAAAACCACAACTTCGATTACACCCCCGCATGAATATTTTCAATTATTTAATTATTCCGGCGATGATATCCATATGCGCTGGAAAGTTAATCAACATTATACCTTTTATCCTTCTCAATGGGGAATTGCCATTCAGGATAATGTAACCTATCACAATCCCGCTCCCGACAGTGCTGATTTTTTATTACCTGCTGTTACGGGTACCATGGACAAAATAATCATCAATGTTTTTACAAATTCAACACCCGGTCATGGTGTTTTTGCTGTTGATTTAATTAATCTTGATTCCACCGCCCAACAAATAACAGTGTTGTTTGATATTTATATTACGGTTGCCACATCAATTACCGAAACAGAAAATTCGTTCATCGAATTATTCCCAAATCCATTCACCGACGTGATAACATTGAAAGCGAACCAAGAGTTGCCATCTCCTCTTTTCATTGATTTGTACACGATAGATGGTCGCCATTGTATTCAATCTTCTGTATCCTCAGGAAGTTTAAGTCAGGAATTAAATCTTTCGGAGCTACTTCCAGGGTTGTATCTTGTAAAAATTTCGGGCTATAACACTGATTTTGTTACATATAGAACGGTGCTTAAGAATTAAATTTAAAATAAAGACCCTCTATATTTTTAAATAGAAATAAAAGAATGTTTTGCATTATTAGAATCATAAAACGGCGCAATTAATTACATTTATACCTGTAGATGGCCTGATATTTGATTTTGAAAAAGAAAACGAAAAAAATGAAAAAGTTATTGATCCCTTTTGTTGCATTTTGCCTGATGGCTTTTACCCAGGTTGATAATGCTGACCTTGCTGTGAATGATAAAAAAGTTCCGTCCGTAAAAGTAAAAACACTGGATGGTGGAACGTTTGATATGGCAAATATTTCTAACGACGGAAAACCAATTGTAATTTCTTTTTGGGCAACCTGGTGTTCGCCTTGTAAAAAGGAACTTGAAAACATGGCTGAGGTTTATGAAGAATGGCAAAAGGAAACTGGCGTAAAAATTATTGCAATTTCTATTGATGATGCAAGAAATTCTTCAAAGGTTAAACCGTATATCATGTCGAAAGAACTTCCTTATGATGTATATATCGACGAGAATCAGGATTTCAAACGTGCAATGAATGTGAACAATGTTCCCCATACTTTTTTGGTGGATGGGAACGGTAACATCGTTTGGGATCATAACAATTATTCCGAAGGAGATGAAGAACATCTTTATGAGGAAATCAAAAAATTAGTAGGTAAACACTAAATTCCACCAATAGAGTTCAATGAAAAAATTTTTACTTGCCGCTTTATCATTTGGAGTAGCGGGGAGCATTCAAGCTCAAAGCAATTTTGGACAGGTAAGCGGAAACTTCGGTTTGGATGCGCAATATTATTTTGCAGACTCGCTGATTAATGCAAAAGAAGTACAAGAAAAAACAAGAATGAACTCGTTCGCGAATATCAATTATTCGCTTGGGAAATTTAAAGCCGGATTTCGTTATGAAGCCTATCTGAAACCATTACAAGGTTTTCTTCCTGGATGGGAAGGCCAAGGGGTGATGTATCGTTATGCTCAATTTACTGAGGACAAGTTTGACATCACCGTAGGTGGCTTTTATGAGCAATTCGGTAGCGGAATGATTCTTCGTACCTATGAAGAAAGAGCTCTGGGTTACGATAATATGCTTGATGGAATTCGCGTAAAATTTAATCCTTACAAAGGGATTTATTTAAAGGGTATTTACGGAAAACAGCGCTTGTTCTGGGAATTGGCTCCGGGAATTGTGCGGGGCGCAGATGCTGAAATTATCGTTAATGAAGTACTCGATAGTTTAATGGCAAATTCAAAAACCCGCGTAATTATTGGCGGTAGTTTTGTAAGTAAATATCAGGATCCTACGGATGTAAACTACATTATGCCGGCTAACGTTGGTTCATTTGCTGCACGGATGAATCTGATTCGTGACAAATGGAATTTAAGTGCTGAATATGTGCATAAAGTAAATGATCCATCCAACGATAATGGATACATCTATAAAGATGGACAAGGATTATTGATCCAAACCAATTATGCCACTAAAGGATTTGGTGTGTCGTTGTCGGCAAAATACATTGACAACATGAGTTACAGATCCAACAGGTATGAAGGATTTACCAATGTATTTATCAATTATAATCCTGCTTTAACCCGACCGCATACGTATAATCTTGCCGCTACTTTATATCCTTATGCGTGTCAACCCAACGGAGAAGTTGCATTTCAGGCGGATGTGAGTTATAAATTTAAAAAGGGAAGTTTGTTAGGTGGTAAATATGGAGCTTCCGTTGCAGTTAATTTCTCTTCGGCCAATGGTCTGGACTCAACAAAATACAATCCGGAAAATGATTCTGCGCGAAAAAGTTACACCGCGAAATTTTTTATGCCCGGTGCCAATAAATATTTCCGGGATTTCAACGTTGAATTTAAAAAGAAGGTAAGTGATAAGTTCAAATTTACTTTGATGTATGCCTATTTTGAATACGACATGGAAGTTGTACAAAATCTAATCGGTAAAGGAACAATCTATTCTCACATTGGTGTTGCTGAATTAAATTATAAAGTGAATAAGCGCAATAATTTAAGAATGGAATTGCAGCATTTATATACAAAACAAGACAAGGGAAGTTGGGCAACTGCATTACTCGAATATACATATTCGCCCAGTTGGTTTGTTGCGGTGTTAGATCAGTACAATTATGGAAATCCGGATGAACATCATCAATTACACTATCCTTATTTCACGTTAGGTTACATTAATAATTCATCACGTATCAGTATTGGTTACGGTAAACAACGTCAAGGTTTATTTTGTGTAGGAGGAGTTTGCAGAGCGGTACCTGCCTCGAATGGATTTATTATTTCAATTACTAGTAGCTTCTAATTTCTTGGGTCATGAAAAACAAATTAATTTTTACAGGAATTGCGGGAATTTTAATTGGCTTTTCTTCATGCGACAGAGTGGAGCAACCTTATTATGATATTGCTGCTTGTCCGCCGGTTTCATTTCCGGATACAAGTGGAACAGTGCGCAACATGTTGTTTGAGGAATTCACAGGACATACCTGTGGGAATTGTCCTTCCGGAGCCTATGATCTCAGAGAAGTTTGGCAGCCCTTATATGGAGAACGATTGGTGATCGTTTCTATTCACGCCGGTGCATTTGCCTATGTAGATGCTCCCGGTGGATACACAGCCGATTACACCACTGTTGCTGGTGAGGAATACAACACATTTTTTAATGTAACCGGATATCCCTCCGGAATGTTAAATCGTGTTCCTTATGCAGGAAGTGCTGTAATCGGGAAAGCGAACTGGGGAAATGCGTTTAACATCGAAGCACCGAAACCATTAGAAATTGATCTTCAAATGTATCTTGAATATGATTCAATTAATGATCCGTATTCATTGTGTGTTCACATGCGTTCTAAATTCCTGACGTCTAAAACGGGGACATATAACGTTGTGGGATATTTTGTAGAGGACAGTATTGTATCTAAACAAAAAAACTATCCCGGTGCACAAGGTGATCCCACTTATGCTAATCCATATGATGTAAATTATGTTCACCGTCACGTTTTACGTGATAATATTGGAGGAACATGGGGAGTGAACATGTGGAGCGGAAATGCATCGGCAGGAACAGATACAACCATCAGTTTAAAGTATAACTTTACAGCGCGTGATACGGTAGATTTTGATCATCGTAAACATCATTATTATTTTGTTGGTTATATTTTTGATTTTGACACAAAAGAAATACATCAGGTTATTGAGAAGAAGTTTATTGAATAAGACTTTTTTAATCCTGTTTTTACTTTTTAACTCAACGTCTTATTCTCAGGTTTCTTTTTCTGCAGGTCCCGTATTAGGCATACAGGGTAGTCAGCTTTCGGGCGACACTTATGCAGGTTATAACAAGCCGGGACTTTATGCCGGTTTGTTTGCCAATTGGAGTTCTAAAGATGATTATTTCTGGCAATTTGAAATAGCATTTTCTCAAAAGGGCGCAAGGCATATCCCGAATCCGGGCAAAGGCGATTACACCAGTTATGATTTACGACTGAATTATATTGAAATCCCCTTTTTCTGGCGCCCACATTTTAAAGGATTTACATTTGATGTAGGATTATCCTACGGCCGATTATTAGGCTATTCAGAATATGATCAAAATGGCGTTCGAAATCCTGTTCGTCCGTTTCGCAAATCTGAATTTGCCGGATTAATTTCTGCCGGATATAAATGGGGCGATCACTTTATTTTTTCCGTCCGTGCAACACGATCCCTGATTCCGGTGCGCGATCATCAATCAGCGCAATACTTTTGGTGGAATCCCGGTCAGATGAACTCGGTTTTGTCCTTCAACCTGTGTTACATATTGCTGTAATCACATTTAACACATTTTCCTAAAATTCGTTAAAGAGAAAATCTTTTTGGCTTTTGCGCGTTTTATATGTAAATTCAATAGCGTAAAACCAGAATCTTATGTTGGAATTCAGCAAGAAAATTTTGCTTAAGGTAAGTTTTGACCGATTGTTGTTTGAAAAGGAACTTCGGAAATCCATCAAGTGGATCAGGAAGGAAGAAGTCCTGGTTTTAAAGGCCTGGTGTGTTGCCACATTCGGACAACAATATTATGACGTGATTGCCCGAACCTTTGAAAATTTATAAATCAAGAAATTCAATATTACGTTTCAGTCCTTCGAATTTAGTTCGTTTTACGGCAGAACGTTTAAATAATTCCTGATATACATCTTCAGTCAGATCTTTCCAGTCCGATTTCGATAAGGAAAGCAAATCGGGATGCGGGTTAAATTTATTTTCCCTGTGTGGTTTCGAAAAGCGATTCCAGGGACAAACATCCTGACAGATATCGCAACCGAACATCCAGTTTTCGAATTTGCCTTTGTAATCCTGAGGTAAAACGGCGTCCTTTAATTCAATCGTGAAATAGGAAATACATTTTGATCCATCCACTTCATAGGGGGCAGATATGGCATCGGTAGGACAAGCATCAATGCAAGCTGTGCATGTTCCGCAATAATCTTTAATCGGACCATCAGGAAGTATCATTAAATCGGATATGATTTCGGCAATAAAGAAAAAACTACCCTGATTTTTTGTAATCAGATTTGTGTTTTTGCCCATCCATCCTAAACCTGATTTTACTGCCCAGGCTTTATCCATTACCGGTGCGGAGTCAACAAAAATCCGATAATTAAAATTTCCAATTTTTTCCTGTGCTCTTTCTACGAGTACTGCAAGTTTTTCTTTTATCACCAGGTGATAATCTTCTCCATAAGCGTACTGTGAAATTTTTGGAGCATCATCATTTTTATTTTTTTCAGGATTATAGTAATTGAACAATAAAGAGATTACACTTTTACTTCCTTCTACTAATTTCCGGGGATCGATTCGTTTATCAAAATGGTTTTCCATGTACGACATCTTGCCATGGAAATCTTTGTTTAACCATTTTTCCAGTCGGTGTGCTTCTGTTGTTAACTCTTCTGCAATAGAGAATCCCACATAGGAAAATCCTTCGGCTAATGCCAACTGCTTTATAGTTGAAGTATTAAGTTCCGGATTTTGCAAGTTTAATCGAATAAACTACCTCTGTGGAATGGCACGGTTAAACCAAAATGTTTATACGCAAATTCTGTTGCTTTCCTTCCGCGTGGCGTACGAATTAAATAACCTTCCTGAATGAGATATGGTTCATACACTTCTTCAATGGTTCCGGCTTGTTCGCCAACAGCAGTAGCAATGGTTGTTAATCCAACCGGACCACCCTTGAATTTTTCAATGATGGCGCGGAGAATTTTATTATCCATTTCATCTAAGCCATGTTTGTCAACATTTAAAGCATCCAGCGCATGTTGCACAATGGGAAGATCAATATTTCCATCGCCTTTGATTTGTGCAAAGTCTCTTACCCTTCGTAAAAGTGCATTGGCAATACGTGGTGTGCCTCTGCTTCTGAAAGCAATTTCGTAGGCCGCTTTTTCATCAATAGGAATATTGAGGATACTCGAAGATCGCTCAACGATGAGGGTTAGCGTTTTTGAATCATAATATTCAAGTCGCGAATTAATTCCAAATCGTGCACGTAATGGTGCAGTTAATAATCCGGAACGTGTAGTTGCTCCAATTAACGTAAATGGATTAAGTGATATTTGAACCGTGCGTGCGTTGGGACCGGTATCAATCATGATATCGATGGTGTAATCTTCCATAGCGGAGTAGAGATACTCTTCTACCACCGGACTTAAACGATGTATTTCATCAATGAATAATACATCTCCTTTTTCAAGATTGGTAAGTAAACCTGCCAGATCACCCGGTTTATCTAATACGGGTCCGGAAGTGATTTTAATATTTACTCCCAGTTCATTGGCAATGATGTTGGCTAGAGTAGTTTTACCCAATCCCGGAGGTCCGTGCAACAATACATGGTCTAATGCTTCATCACGTTGTTTGGCAGCTTGCACAAATACGCTGAGGTTTTCAATTACTTTTTGCTGACCCGTAAAATCATCAAACATCTTGGGCCGGAGCACCCGGTCAAGATCCTTGTCTGAAGATTCAGCATCTTCTGCCCGCAAATCAAAATTTTCTTCCATTCTGGTGTAAAGATAATGCAGTATTTGTTCAAAGAATACCTGAATCTTTTATGTAGCTAGTATAACAAAATTTTCGAGATAATTATTAACCTGGGTTAATAAATTTCAGGATCATCTCAGCTATTTTTGGTCAAGTATGGCGGTACAATCAGCTTCAGATATTTTTTGCCTGGTCAAGTCCTTAAGCGTAGCAGAGAAGCGTCACTTTGTGATATATGCAGGACTTTACGAAAGGGAGTCAACTAAAAGCTATTTGCGTTTGTTCGAAATGATTGAGGGCATGAGTGAGTACGATGAGGACTATCTCAAGGCCAGACTTTCTGTATCGCAATTTTCTGTTTTAAAAAGCAGATTGTATCATTTGATTTTAAAAGTACTCTCTACCATTGGCACCGAAAAAAGCTCAGATGTCGAACTCAGGTCGCAATTAGGTCAGGCAACGTTTTTGTCGGATCGCGGTATGGTGGATCAGGCATTACGGCTTCTCGATAGGGTTCGCATTAAAGCCATCGAGTCGGGCAGGTACGAAATGGCTTTGCAATCGGTTCGAATGGCCATTCCATTAGTGTTTTCTTCTGAACAACTCCATGAATTGCATACCAGAGAAAATGCCTTGATTGAACTGACGAACAATTTATCCGTGTTTAAATCGCTTTATCATCAAATTGAAGCGGTATTCCGGTCCAGAGGAACAATCCGGTCGATGGATGAATTGGAGGATTTAGAAAAAATCATCAGAAATCCTGCATTACTCAACTATGTTGAAGATGCTTCTATTGAAAATGTGTATTGGTACCACCTCATTCATATCAGGTATTATCAATTGGTTTCAAAATTGGATTTTGCATATGATCATTTAACCAGATTGCTTTTGCGCATGCAATTGAATCTTGATTTGGTTAATGGAGATAAAGTTTGGATTAACCGGATGTCGAGCATAAAATTAATCTACCTTAAAATCTGTGTTCAGCTCGATCGGGTAGTGGAGTGTCGCTTTATTATTGACGAATTGGAAGAAGCTGAATTACCTTATTTGGATAAGGTGGAATATTATGCACATCTACTTAATTATTATTCCCGCTGTTCTAATTTTTCGGAAGCAGAATATGCATTTGGGCAAGCTCAAAAGATAATTCGCAGATTGGATAAAGGAGATTTATCACCTTGCTTTTTCCCGCTGGTATATCAAATGGCAAGATTTCTATTTATAAAAGGAGAATATAAAAAATCAGCAAAATATTGCGAATTGATTTTGCGTGAGCGTGAAGCTTGTTCAACACCTTCTTATTTCCCTGCTTTTCAATTGCAAATTTTGAGTTATTTCGAATTGGGCAACAATAACCTCATCATTGTTCAATGTAAAGCCTACGGAAGAAAATTATCGACATGTGCTTATTCGCATAAGGCAGATTCTCTTTTCCTATCTATGATTAAAAAGCTGGTTTCTCCAACCAGAAGGTTTAAGGAAAAAGTTGAATCGCAAGCCTTAAATGAGTTCACTAAAATGCTTAACGATCCGTTCGAGGTGCAATCGATAATGGATTCCGAAATCATTAATTGGTTATTGGCGCGTATTTCAGGTCAATCTGTATCTGAAATCATCAAGGAAAAGGCGCTTGATGCAGCCTAATAGGTGGTCAACTCCTCTTCGTTTCCATTAAAACTTAAAGTGGCAATTTGATCACAATTTCCGCTACCGAAATCAAGAATCCGATCAGATAAATTACCTACTTGTATTTTAAGGATTCCTGATGTAAACGTAGAACAACTAAAGTTATAGTTTAAGCTTGCGGTTATGCTGTTGGTGTATGAAGCTCCTTTTCGATCTAAGCCGGATGCTGTTCCGCTGATGGTATAGATGTCGTCTGAAATTTGACTCGTTCCAATTCCTGCCAGCCATTTAAAATTTCGCGTACAGTTATATTGAATTACTGATCCGTCGGTATCTGTAATTTTTCCATTGGAAACGGTCCAGCTAAATGTATAATAACCGCCACTTATGCGTCCATTGTTGGTCATTGAAACCGCTCCTTCTATTTTGCGGTCCTGCACATAATAGTTTTGTGGGGTAATTTGTATTTGACAAAGTGAGTCGGAGTAGTGACCGCTTAGACTGGCATAAATGATTCCTCTCCTGTTTCTTCCATCCGCACAAAGTGAATTGTTGTTTCCAAAATCAATCATTACAATTTTTGGATTGGATAAAGTGTCCGAATAAATAGTTGCGTTGGGAAAAAGGTTAGAAACAGATCGCAGTCCGGATTCCACTTCCGTTGCCTCTTTAATCATGGTATGAATATCAATAAATGCAAATTCTGCCAATAGATTGTCTGTCGCCTGCACGGTGCCAGTGTCATTATCGCGATCTGCTTTGGAACAGGCCAGGATTAGGATTGCGAATACTAAGGGCAAATATCTCATGGGTGGATATTATTTAAATAATCATTCCCGCGCCAACAGTTTCATTGGTGCCTTCGTCGATCAGAATAAAACTACCCGTTGAGCGGTTGCGATGGTATTTATCAATAAACAAGGGAGATGTTGTTCTTAATACTACACGTGCAATATCGTTCATCCGAATGGTTTTATCTTCCTCATTTCGGTGTAGCGTGTTGATGTCCATTTTATACCGGATATCTTTCACTACCGAACGTACATCTTTCGATGTATGTCTTAAAGCATATTTTCCATTGCTTTGCATGGGTTTGTCGTTTAACCAACATACCATCGCCTCCACATCCTGTGTTTGTTCAGGCACATTATTTTTACGCACTATCATATCACCACGTGAAATGTCAATTTCATCTTCGAGTGTGAGCGTAACCGACATAGGTGCAAATGCCTCTTCAATTTCTTTTTCCATGGTAACGATGGATTTGATTTTAGAGGTAAATCCGGATGGCAATACCATGATTTCGTCTCCCTTGCGGATTACGCCGCTGGAAACACGACCTGCGTAGCCTCTGAAATCGTGAAATTCGTTTGACATCGGACGCACAACATACTGCACCGGAAAACGTGCATCAATATGGTTATGGTCGCCCGAGATGTGAACATTTTCGAGGAGGTACATCAGTGTGGGACCGTCATACCATTTCATTTTTTCTGAACGGTCTACAACATTATCGCCGTTTAATGCAGAAATGGGAATGAAATTAATGTCTTTCACTTCTAATTTTGCACTGAAATCTTCCAGATCTTTTTTGATTTTGTAGAATGTTTCCTCATTATAGTCCACCAGATCCATTTTATTGATACAGTAAACAACATGTGGAATTTGCAAAAGTGAAGCAATAAACGAATGACGGGCGGTTTGCTCAATCAATCCTTTTCTTGCGTCTACAAGTATGATTGCAAGATTTGCAGTTGAAGCGCCGGTAACCATATTTCTGGTGTATTGAATATGACCCGGAGTGTCGGCAACAATGAATTTACGCTTGGGCGTTGCAAAATATCTATAAGCAACATCAATCGTAATTCCTTGTTCTCTTTCCGCTCTTAAACCATCTGTAAGCAATGCTAAATTAACATGCTCTTCACCTTTTTTCTGACTCGCCTTTTCGATGGCCTCCATTTGATCTTCGAAAATTGATTTCGAATCGTACAGCAAGCGACCTATTAACGTACTTTTTCCATCGTCAACACTACCTGCCGTAGTGAAGCGTAATAAATCCATATCTAAATATCCACTCATAATCTTCAGTAAAAAAATTAAAAATACCCTGCTTTTTTGCGGTCTTCCATTGCGGCTTCCGATCGTTTATCATCAATACGGGATCCACGTTCAGTTACTCGTGTTGATGCAACTTCTTCAATGATTTCATCGAGACTTGAAGCCTGAGAAACGACAGCACCGGTACAGGTCATGTCGCCAATCGTTCTGAACCGGATTTTTCTTTTTTCTAGTTTTTCGGTGGGCTTTAATTGCATGAAATCGGAGTATGCATAAATGACTCCGTCGCGCTCAAAGCATTCTCGTTCGTGAGTAAAATAAATGGAAGGGATATCGATGTTTTCCTGCAGGATATATTGCCATACATCCATTTCTGTCCAGTTGGAAATCGGAAATACTCTGAAATGTTCTCCTATATTTTTTTTCCCGTTGAAGAGATTCCATAATTCGGGACGCTGGTTTTTTGGATCCCATTGTCCGAATTCATCACGATGTGAAAAGAAGCGTTCTTTTGCTCTTGCTTTTTCTTCATCACGACGTGCACCTCCGATTGCTGCATCGAATTTGTATTTTTCAATGGTGTCGAGAAGCGTTACAGTTTGAAGCGCATTTCGACTCGCGTTGTATCCTTTTTCTTCGGTAACGCGTCCGCTGTCGATGGAATCCTGCACTAATCCGATGACCATATTCACCCCGTTTTTGGCAACGAGTTCATCACGAAAGGTGATGGTTTCCTGAAAATTATGACCTGTATCAATATGAACAAGCGTAAACGGAACTTTTGCAGGCCAGAATGCTTTTTTCGCTAAGTGAAAACAGACAATACTATCTTTTCCACCCGAAAACAATAGAGCTGGGTTTTCAAACTGAGCAGCTACTTCACGAAGAACGTATATGCTTTCTGCTTCTAGTTCCTTTAAATGGGTTAAGTGATATCCCGACATGGATCTTTTATTTTATTTTTCCAATTATTTTATTGTACAATTCATCCACTGATTCCTCAATAGATTTTTGTTCAGTTTTAATTTCTACATCCGCAGAATCCGGTGCTTCAAAGGGAGCATTAATACCGGTAAAATCTTTAATTTCTCCTGCCCTTGCTTTTTTGTATAAACCTTTCACATCCCTCGATTCGCACACTTCTAAAGGTGTATTGATAAATACTTCAGTGAAGTTTGGTTCACCAATAATTTTTTTTGCCTGGTTGCGAATGGCCTTTGTAGGCGACACAAAACAATTGATGCATACAATTCCGCAATTCACAAACAATTTAGAAACCTCTGCAATCCGGCGAATATTCTCTGTTCTGTCCTCATCGGAAAAGCCCAGATTGTTATTGATTCCGGCACGAATATTATCACCATCCAGTACCTGCGTTAATATTCCTTCAGCGTGAAGTTTTTTTTCCAGCCCGATTGCAATCGTCGATTTTCCCGATCCGGATAAGCCCGTCATCCAAATAACGAGACCTCTTTGATGTAAAAGCGCCTCCTTATCCTCTTTCTGAAGAATCCGGTCGAATATGGGATGGATGTTTGAACTCATTGCCGAGTACTTTTAACAAATTTAGGAATTTGAAGCATAGGAAAAACACGAAATTATTTAATTTGTCCTATCGAATTAGTAGAATTTTGATTTTTACAGTTATTTATTCTCTATATTTGGTTACATTTTGATTTTCATGGCACAAAAGAATTTATTCCGATTTCCTCCGGTGTCCCCTCCGGTAGATTTGGTGGGTGTGGAGGAACGTTGCGCGAAATTTACTTCCAGAAGCATTAAATCATCCAGTAAACTTCAGGGATTAAAAATGGTGTTGAACATGATTGATCTCACCACTTTAGAAGGGACGGATACGCCTCAAAAAGTGCGTCAATTATGTTATAAAGCAGCACATTTACATGAGGCGATTCCCGGTTTACCAACGGTTGCGGCTGTTTGTGTTTATCCAACCATGGTTGCCACGGCAAAGAAAGCACTCGCAGGCACCGGTGTGAAGGTGGCTTCTGTATCTACTGCTTTTCCCTCAGGCCAGGGTCCGCAGGATGTAAAAATTTCCGATACCAAAATGGCTCTTGATAATGGGGCAGATGAAATTGACATGGTTATTTCGAGAGGGAAATTTTTATCGGGCGATTATGATTTTGTGTTTGATGAAATTGCCATGATTAAAGAATTGTGCGGAAAAAAAGCGCGTTTGAAGGTTATTTTTGAAACCGGTGAATTAGGAAATCTGGACAGGGTTCGTCGCGCCAGTGATATCGCTATATATGCAGGTGCTGATTTTATAAAAACATCAACCGGAAAAATTTCGCCGGCTGCAACGATGCCGGTCACACTGGTAATGCTTGAGGCAATTCGCGATTATTATTTTAAAACGGGAACCATGGTGGGAATGAAACCTGCGGGTGGAATTTCAACTGCCAAATCGGCCCTCCATTATTTAGTAATGGTGAAGGAAACGCTGGGCGATGAATGGTTAAGTAATGAGTGGTTTCGTTTTGGTGCATCTCGTCTTGCAAACGATGTATTGATGCAGATTGCCAAACAAAGCACAGGAAATTATCAATCGGGAGATTACTTCTCAAAAGATTAACATTATGGCAGAAAAGAAAAAAGAGAATTTGAATTGGGAGTATTCACCTGCTCCTGAAAGTGCTTCGATAGGTAAAATTTCAAAGTCGTACGATTTATTTATCGACGGAAAATTTGTTCGTCCCGCCAAGGGAAAATATTTCCCAACCATTAATCCGGCCACCGAACAAAAGCTTGCTGATATTGCTGAAGCAGATGCTTCGGATGTAGACAAAGCGGTAAAAGCCGCACGAAAAGCCTCTGCTTCCTGGTCGCGACTACCCGCCAAAGAACGAGCGAAATACATATACCGCATTGCACGAATGATTCAGGAGCGTGCCCGCGAATTTGCGGTTATAGAAACACTGGATGGAGGTAAGCCGATTAAGGAAAGCAGAGATGTAGATATTCCGCTTGCTGCAAATCACTTTTTCTATTATGCGGGTTGGGCCGATAAGCTTGATTATGCATTTCCGAATCGCAAGGTATCACCGGTAGGTGTAGCGGGACAAATCATTCCCTGGAATTTCCCCTTGCTAATGGCCGCCTGGAAAATTGCACCAGCACTTGCCACCGGGAATACAGTTGTTTTAAAACCCGCAGAAACTACATCGTTAACCGCACTTAAATTAGCCGAACTTTTTGCTGATGCTGATTTGCCTGCAGGAGTCGTTAATATCATCACTGGTGCAGGTAGTACCGGTGCAGCATTGGTAAATCACAAAGGCGTTGATAAGATTGCATTCACCGGATCTACGGATGTGGGTAAAATCATTCAGCGTGCAATTGCCGGTACTCCTAAAAAAGCCACATTGGAATTAGGAGGTAAAGCAGCGAATATCATTTTTGAGGATGCCACCATCGATCAGGCAGTGGAAGGAATTATTAATGGAATTTATTTTAATCAGGGACATGTGTGTTGCGCCGGATCCAGATTGTTTGTTCAGGAATCGGTATATGATGAAGTTGTTCGGAAATTAAAACACCGTTTAAAATCACTTCGTGTAGGCGATCCTATGGATAAGAACACGGATGTAGGAGCTATCAATTCAAAATCGCAATTAAGCACGATTCGCAAATACATTGATTTAGGTAAAAAAGAAGGTGCAGAAATGTTTCAGCCACAGTGTGATTTGCCTAGCAAAGGATTTTGGTGTGCACCAACTTTATTTACCAACGTTTCTCAATCGCATACCATAGCGAATGAGGAAATTTTCGGACCCGTTTTAGCTATCCAAACATTTCGTACCGAGGCTGAGGTGATTGAAAAGGCGAATAATACGCCTTATGGATTATCAGCCGGAGTGTGGACCGACAAGGGCTCTAAAATATTTAATCTCACTTCTAAATTAAGAGCCGGTGTGGTTTGGGCAAATACATACAATAAATTCGATCCTGTTTCTCCATTTGGTGGTTATAAAGAAAGTGGTTTTGGACGAGAAGGTGGTGTACACGGATTAAATCCTTATGTTAATTTTTGAAATTAAAATGGTATGAGTCGTTTGGAAGTTTTAAAAACATATAAGCTGTTCGTGGGAGGAAAATTTCCTCGAACAGAAAGTGGTCGTTATTATTCTCCCCGTGATAAAAAAGGAAAATTGCTGGCTAATGTTTCTTTGTCGTCGCGCAAAGATTTTCGTGAAGCAGTAGTTGCAGCGCGGGGCGCTTTTGCTTCGTGGTCGGGAAGAGCGGCGTTTAATCGTGGACAATTACTTTATCGTATTGCCGAAATTTTAGAAGGAAGAAAATCACAATTCATCAGTGAATTGGTCCTTATGGGTTCTAGTCCCAAAGCAGCAGAAACAGAAGTCAATCTTTGTATCGACCGTTTGGTTTATTATTCCGGTTGGTGCGATAAATACCAACAATTATTTAGTTCTGTAAATCCTGTTGCAAGCTCACATTTTAATTTTTCTGTTCCTGAACCAATGGGAGTGGTTGCTGCATTTGCAGATGAAAATTCCGGTTTAATCGGATTGGTTTCCCTTGTCGCTTCTGTAATTGCCGGAGGGAATACCATTGTGGTATTGGCCAGCGAATCGAAACCCTTAACGGCCATAACTTTTGGTGAAGTATTAAATACTTCTGATGTGCCTGGTGGGGTGGTAAATATTCTTACCGGTAACAAGACTGAATTAGGAGAACATTTTGCCAGCCATATGGATGTAAATGCACTTGTAATTCAAGGCGAGGATTATAAATCAATTTATGCGCTTAAAGAGATTGCAGCAGTAAATGTAAAGCGTGTGTTTTCTTATGCTAAAAACTGGATGGATGAAAAGGAAGAATCGCCTTATTACATTATGGATTTGCAAGAAATAAAAACCACATGGCACCCTATTGAAAATATCGGCGGTTCAGGAGGGTCATATTAAACTATGCTTACAGGGGGAGGTATATTAGTGATTTTGGTGATCTTATTTTTGGTCGTCAGTTTGTACTTTGACCTGATTCGTCCTGTCCTTGTATTTTTCCTTGCATCCCTTGTTTTTCTGGTTTCTGGAGTAATCGATTCCAAAGATTTTATGGCCGGATTTGCCAATGAGCAAATTGTGGTTGTTATTCTTTTATTGGTGCTGAGTGATATCGTTAAGAAAACAGGGATTCTGGATGTGTTATTGGTTAACATCTTTAACCCGGAAATCGGATATCGCCGTTTTTTGGCGAAGATGTCGGCCTCGGTTGCCTCTATTTCCGGCTTTGTAAACAATACTCCACTGGTGGCAATCATGATGCCTTATGTGTATGACTGGGCCAGAAAGAAAAACATTTCTCCGAGTAAAGTACTCATCCCTTTAAGTTATGCTACCATATTTGGAGGAACTATTACTTTAGTTGGTACATCAACTAATTTAGTAGTTAATGGATTTGCTACGGATGCGGGACTTCCTTCGTTGGGCATGTTTGATTTTACCATCGTTGGTGTTCCGCTGGCGTTTTTTGGTGTTTTATACCTCACCTTTGTTGCTTCCCGCTTATTACCCGATCGCAAAGATGCATTGAGTGATTTTAAGGAAAAGTCGAGGGAGTATATCGTAGAAACTAAAATTGCAAAAGGTTCTCATTTGATCGGCAAAACGGTTGAAGCAGCCGGTTTAAGAAAATTACAGGGATTATTTCTTGTAGAAATTGTTCGTGATGAGGAGCGCATTGCTCCGGTGAGTCCAAAACAATCACTGGAAGAAGGAGACGTATTACTTTTTGCAGGAGCTACCAATACAATTATAGATTTACTGCAGGCGAATAACGGATTATCCTTACCGAAATATTCCGCTATTCCCGATCAGGAGCAAATGCAAATTATCGAAGTGGTTATTTCTGCACAGTCCGACTTAATCGGTCGCATTGTAAAGGAAACCAATTTCAGGGGTAAATATGATTCTGCCATTGTTGCCATTAACCGAAATGGAGAGCGTATAAACGGAAAGCTGGGAGAAGTTGAGCTGCAGTCGGGCGATTTATTGCTCCTCGTTGCCGGTAGCGATTTTGAAAGCAGGGCAAATGATGAGCAAGATTTTTATCTCATCAGCAGAGTGCGGGAAATTCATAATATCAATAGGTTTAAATCATTCTCTTTATTAGCAGGAACCGTTGCAGCGTTTGTATGTGCTGCTATGGGAGTCCTTTCTCTCTTTGAAAGTTTATTGCTTTTGTTTTGTGGGATTGCTGCAATGCGGTTGGTGAAATTTTCAGATTTGAAAAAATCGTTTGATGCGGATTTATATCTCATTTTAGTGTTGTCGCTTTCATTTGGTAAAGCCATTTCAAAAAGTGGTTTAGATCAGATGATCGCCGAAAAAATTATTAATGGCGTTGCTCCTCTGGGAAGTTCGATTGCGATTCTTGCAGTAATATATATTATCACCAATGTGCTGGCGATGTTAATTACCAATAAAGCAGCTGTTGCGATTATGTTCCCGATTACACTGGCCACGGTTAAAGCATCTGGATTGGATCCCACACCTTTTATTTTGGCGATTGCATTTGCTGGCTCGGCGGAATTTATGACACCATACGGTTATCAAACGAACCTCATGGTGTATGGTCCCGGGGGATATAAGTTTAAGGACTACATCAAAGTGGGTTGGGGATTATCTCTGATTTATATGATTGTTGCCGTTACCATACTTTCTTATTACTACGAATTGAAATGAAGAATTTTTTACAAACAGCCATTATTGCCGCTATAAAAGCAGGAAATGAAATTCTTGAAGTTTACAACACTGAATTTGCAGTTGAAACAAAAGAGGATGATTCGCCATTGACCCTTGCAGATAAAAAATCTAATGATGTAATTGTGCATCATCTCGCAAATACTTGTATACCGATTTTAAGTGAGGAGGGCATTGAAATTCCATTTTCAGAACGGAAAAACTGGAATCAATTATGGATTGTTGATCCGCTGGATGGGACCAAAGAATTTATTAAACGTAATGGTGAATTTACCGTCAACATTGCTTTGGTGCGCAATCATTTTCCTGTGCTTGGCGTTATTTATGTTCCTGTAAGCAAACAACTTTATTTTGCTTCCACTGAATACGGCGCTTTTATGGCCACCTCAGATGATGTGATGGATTCTCCCAATTGGTTGGACGAATTAATTTCCAATTCCAAGAAACTCCCGCATCAACCTTCAGCGCCTAACGAAATTCGAATAGTTGCCAGCCGTTCTCATATGAGTCCGGAAACGGAACAATTTATTGCTGATCAGGAAAAGCAATTTGAAAAAGTAGAGCTGGTATCGATGGGTAGTTCTTTAAAAATTTGCCTTGTTGCAGAAGGGAAAGCGGATGTGTACCCTCGTTTTGCACCCACGATGGAATGGGATACAGCGGCCGGTCAAGCCATTGCAGAATGTGCGGGCAGGACCTTTATCGATTATAAATTGGGAGAACGTATGGCTTACAACCGTGAAAACCTCAGAAACAACTGGTTTCTTGTCAGCTAATTCCCTGTTTTCGTAAGCTTTTCCTCTTATAAGTCTGCTATTTTCTTAATTTTGGAAAAAATTAAAAGATGGCAAAAGTCGCATTGATTACAGGCGTAACCGGTCAGGATGGTGCTTATTTATCAGAACTCCTCCTTTCGAAGGGTTATATCGTTCATGGAATTAAACGAAGAAGTTCCTTGTTTAATACTGATCGGGTTGACCATCTTTATAAAGATCAGCATGAATCCAATGTGAATTTCATTCTTCACTATGGTGATCTTACCGATAGTACCAATCTGATTCGCATTATACAAGAGGTTCAACCGGATGAGATTTATAACCTGGGTGCGCAATCGCATGTACAGGTTTCATTTGAGACTCCGGAATATACCGCGAATTCAGATGCGATGGGAACACTGAGAATTCTTGAAGCAATTCGGATTCTTAAGCTGGAAAAGAAGACTAAATTTTATCAGGCTTCTACTTCTGAATTGTATGGAAAAGTGCAAGAAGTTCCACAAAAAGAAACGACTCCTTTTTACCCGCGTAGTCCCTATGCCGTAGCAAAATTATACGCGTTTTGGATCACCAAAAATTACCGCGAGGCTTATGGAATTTTTGCTTGTAACGGCATTTTGTTTAATCATGAAAGTCCTTTACGCGGCGAAACATTTGTTACCCGAAAAATCACCCGTGCCGTTGCTAAAATAAAATTGGGACTCCAAAAGAAATTATTTCTTGGAAATCTCGATGCACAGCGCGACTGGGGACATGCGAAAGATTATGTAGAAGGGATGTGGTTAATGTTGCAGCAAAAGGAAGCTGACGATTTTGTACTGGCTACCGGAAAAACGTATTCTGTTCGTCACTTCGTGAACCTGGCCTTTAAGGAAGTGGGTATTGAAGTGGAATGGAAAGGCGAAGGCGTTAACGAAAAAGGATATCGTGCAGGAACCAATGAAATTTTAGTTGAAGTAGATCCTAAGTATTTCCGTCCTACAGAAGTTGAATTGCTCATTGGTGATCCTACCAAAGCACAAAACATTCTGGGATGGAAACACAAATATGAGCTGGATGGATTAGTGCGTGAAATGGTAAAAGCGGATGTTGATCTTTTTACACGTGATAAATATTTGATGGAGGGTGGACATAAGGTGTTGAATTACCATGAATAAAGATTCAAAAATATTTATTGCCGGTCACAGAGGGATGGTAGGAAGTGCTATTCTTCGGAAATTACAATCGGAGGGATTCAATAATGTTATTGTCCGAACTTCTTCTGAATTAGATCTTACTTCACAAATAGCGGTGCAGGATTTTTTCATGACTGAAAAACCCGAATTTGTTTTTTTAGCTGCTGCCAAAGTGGGAGGGATTCACGCTAACAATGTTTATCGCGCCGAATTTCTTTACCAGAATCTGATGATTGAATCCAACGTGATTCATGCTGCTTATGAAAATAAAGTAAAAAAATTATTGTTCCTCGGTTCTTCCTGCATTTACCCAAAACTTGCTCCACAACCGCTTAAGGAAGAATCGTTGTTGACGGGTTTATTGGAGTCGACCAACGAACCTTATGCCATTGCTAAAATTGCCGGTATTAAACTTTGCGAAGCCTATCGCTCGCAATACGGATGTAATTTTATTTCAGCCATGCCAACTAATTTGTATGGTCCGAATGATAATTATGATTTAAATAACTCACATGTTCTTCCTGCGCTGATCCGTAAGTTTCACACTGCAAAAATGGAAAATAGTCCGCAAGTAGAAATTTGGGGAACAGGCTCGCCCAAACGCGAATTTTTGCATGTTGATGATCTTGCTGAGGCATGTTTGTTTTTAATGGAAAACTACAACGAAGCATTGTTTGTGAATGTGGGTACCGGAGTGGATTTAAGCATTCGTGAATTGGCCGAAATGGTGAAATCTATTGTTGAATACAAAGGTGAACTTGTTTTTAATACGGAAAAACCAGATGGTACACCTCGCAAATTAATGGATGTTTCACGCATTCATCAACTCGGTTGGAAACACCGCATTCAGCTGGCCGAAGGAATCCGGTCGGTTTACGATCAGGTAAAACAAATGGAATGGGCAATGTGATATTAAGGTTGGTGTTCATTGCATCCGGATTATTTTCCATCAGTATAATCCGCGCACAGCAATTAAATCTCCCTTTAAATCATGATATGAATATTGGTTATGAACGCATACTTCATCAGTCCGATTCATTGAATTATCACAGCAGCTTTAAACCTTTAATCGAAAACAATCAACTTTCTTACACCGCTTTTCAGCAGGCTAATAAAACCCAGGTTACAAAGCATTTTGCCTGGTTGTTTAAGGACAAAAACTGGATAAAGCGGAAAATGAAATGGGAAAACCTGTACGAGGCAAAAGGCAAGGATTTTTATTTTGATATTAATCCGCTTCTTTATCTTGAATATGGACGCGATCTTGCTAATGATAATTCTAAAAAATTTAATAAAAACGGCCGCGGTGTTTTGATTAATGGTCATCTGACTCCTAAGGTTTCCTTTTCAACTTCCTTTATGGAAAACCAGATGTATTTGCCAACCTATCTTCGCAATTACAGTGTTGACATTGGAACCAGTGCATGGAATGGACATTCATTTTCATTCGAGAATCCGGTAGTCCCCGGACAAGGCCGTGCAAAATTATTTAAAACGGCATCCTACGATTTTGCCTATGCCCAGGGATATGTTTCCTATTCTCCCGTTAAGAATATCAACCTTCAATTTGGAAACGGAAAGTTGTTTGTTGGAGATGGTTACCGATCAATCTTTTTATCGGATAATGCCTGCAATTACCCTTATTTTAGATTTACGGGAGATTTTCTAAAAGGGAAATTGAGGTATACTGCAGTATGGGCTTCTCTTACCAATGCCATTCGTTTAAAATATTATAATACCATTGAGCCTTTGTATGAAAAGAAGGCAGCAAGTTTTTTCCATGTTTCATATCAACTAAGCAAAAAGTGGAATGTGGGTTTGTTTGAAGGAAATGTGTTTCGCAGAACAAATAATGATCAAACGAGTGCAGATTTTGATCCCTTGTTTTTTAATCCGGTCATCTTTGGAAATACGGTTAGGACCGGTTTTTCCAATTCGGACAGATATGTCCTGGTGGGGGCCAATTTTAAATTTCTGCCGAGAAAGAACATGTATTTCTATGGTCAACTGGCAACGGATGGTCCAACAGATTCCCGTTGGGCCTATCAATTAGGTGGAAAGTGGTTTGATGCCTTTAAAACGAAAAACCTGATGCTTCAGTTCGAAATGAATCATGCTTCGCGGCATTTTTATTCTACGGATGGAGGTCGAACGAATTATGGCCATTATAACCAACCACTGGGTTTAACAACCGGAGGCGGTACCTTTGAAAGCATACTACGAGGGTACTACCGAACAGATGATTATTTCTATGAAATAAAATTGTCGTACCAGACCTACCGAAATTACGATGATAAGGTGCAGTACGGCAAGGATATTTATCTTCCTTATGGAACGTATGTAGATCCGGCTGTTTCACCATCCTCCATGGCCCAGTTGTTTTATAAGGATATATCCTTTGGATACATTCTTAATCCCTTATATAACATGCATTTGGTCATCGGCTGGTTTCACCGTAATCTGAGTCATGTTAACTCCCCGTATAAGACCAGTTATCTGTATATCGGATTCAGGACATCATTGTCGAATTTTTATTATGATATTTGAGGAATGAGTATTTTATTAATATCTCTTGGCTTTTTTACGGCATTGGTGGTGGTGGTCATAGCTACTCCAACGCTGATTAAAGTTGCCAAGCTTAAACATTTGGTGGACGAACCCGGGGAGGAACGAAAGTTACATTCACGGAGTGTTCCTACTATTGGCGGCGTTATCATTTTCAGTTCTATTTTGTTTTCCTACTCCTTATGGTTTCCCGATACCGGAGATGATTTACATCGTTACATCAGAGAATATAAATACATCATTGCCTCCCTGGTTATTTTATTTTTCGTTGGGGTAAAGGATGATATTATCGGAACCGCACCCATAAAAAAATTATTGGCTCACATAGTCGTTGCCTTTATTTTGGTTATGATGGGAGAAACACAAATAAAAGGAATGCATGGCTTGTTTGGTATTTGGGATATCCCCGAATGGGCGAGGATTTTATTATCGGTATTTGTATACATTGTTATTGTAAATGCATTTAATCTTATCGACGGGGTTGACGGTTTAGCTTCAGGGATTGGTTTTATTACTTCTGTTTTTTTCGGAACATGGTTTGCTTTGGTGGGTAATTCCCCAATGGCTTTATTGTCCTTTATTCTTGCAGGATCGTTATTAGGATTTTTACTTTTTAATTTTTCACCGGCAAAAATTTTCATGGGCGATAGTGGTTCACTTACAATTGGATGCATCATTTCGGTGTTAGTAATACACATGATTGAAACACCGGCTTCAAAAATTCCGGATTTTCTGCTTTCTCATTCCGTACCCGTCTTGGCAATGTCTATTTTGGTTTATCCGCTGATTGACACATTGAGGGTTTTTATTGTTCGCGCTTTAAACGGACAATCGCCTTTTTCTGCCGACAAAAATCATTTGCATCATCGTTTAATTGCCAGTGGATTTTCTCATGCAAAAACGGTATTAATTCTCTATGCTTACAATATAGTTGTGGTTTTATCCGCATTTGCTTTTGGATTCCTGAACCACACACTGGCTTTCTTTTTGTCATTAGGCACAGCGGTATTATTGGCCTCCTTGTTTTTTGCAATTCCTTCCAAGAAAAATGAAATATAAACTGCTGTTTATTTTATTTTTTCTTGCTGAGATTTCACTTTTTGCTCAGGAAAATCTTCCTTTATCTCACACCTATAATGCTTATCGTGCAGAATACCTCGATCGGTTAAATGTAAATTTTCATTCCTCCGTTAAACCCTATTTGTCCTCCGAAATTAATGCGCTGAGGACCCGTTCAGTTTTTTCGGGCGACACCATCGATAATTGGAATTATCAATTCGCTGCTGAATTATTTCATAAGGATACTTCAATCAGTGATTGGTCATGGAATGTATCACCTGTTCTCCGCGGAATTTACAGTTTGGATGTTGTAAATGACACTTCATATTTTGGAAGGGGACTCGGTCTTAGTGCGAGTATTTCCTATCGTGAAAAATTATCTTTTCATGCCGAGGTTGTTACGGACAATTCTCCCTGGCCCACTTATGTTGATAGCATGATTCACCCCTATGGAATAATACCTGCATATGGAATAGCACATCCAACATCACAAGGATATTCATTTACAATGCCCGGTGGATATGTGTCATGGTCGCCACACACCATTTTTAATTTTCAGGCGGGTTACGGCAAACATTTTTGGGGCGATGGATATCGCTCATTATTGTTGTCGGACAACAGTTATAACTACCCCTATTTTAAAGCTACGGCAACTTTCTGGAGAGTGAAATATTCGGTGTTATACACGATGATGAAAGATATAACCGGTACAAATGGTGATCCTTCCTTGTTCAGGAATAAATATTCTACTTTGCATTATTTGGATTGGAACATTTCCAAACGCGTTTCATTAGGGATTTTTGAATCGGTGGTATGGAGGGCAAAAGACACCTTGTTGAACAGGGGATATGATGTAAATTATCTCAATCCATTTGTGTTTTTTCGTCCTGTAGAATACTCACAAGGTTCTTCTGATAATGTTTTAATTGGACTTAATCTTAAAGTCAACATTACCGATCATTATTTGATTTATGGTCAGATGATTCTGGATGAATTTTTACTCAAAGAAATAAAGGCGGATTCCGGTTGGTGGGCTAATAAATACGGATTTCAAATTGGTGCCAAAGCATTTTCTCCATTTGGAATTGAACATTTACAATTGCAGGCAGAGTACAATTTCGTTCGTCCGTTTACTTATTCTCATCGTTCATCGATTGAAAGTTATTCTCACTATGGTGCACCATTGGCTCATCCCTTGGGGGCTAATTTTAAAGAAGGCGTTTTTATAATCCGTTATTTCCTGAAGCGATTTTCGTTCGAGGAAAAGTGTGTTGTTGCCCATTACGGCACCGATCAGTTAGGTTTATCCTATGGAGGAGACCCATTGAAATCCTACAGCCTGCGTGTTGGCGACTACCATAACTTCATTGGTCAGGGATTGTCTAATGATTTGATTTATAATGAGCTGAAGGTTTCTTATGTGCTGGATCAAAAATCGGATCTTCGACTATTTACGGCCTACACCTTTCGTTCATTAAATCAGGGAAGCAATAAGGATCAGTTTTCCATGATAAGTTTCGGACTTAGTGCCTGGTTATTTAACCAGTATACAGATCGCTAAATAATACTTCTTCTAAATTGCATTATTTCGGCTTCACTTTTTCCATTTATGATACCTTTGTGCCGATTTCAGGCTTTTGATTGCTCAGGAAACATATAAATCAGAAAAGATAAGTATCGCTTTGCGTTTCAGAGAATATATCATATTAACCAAATTCCGGTTATCTTTTTTGGTTGTTATTTCTGCCATTACAGGTTACCTGATGGCCGATAAGTTTATTCTGAACGATTTTTTACTCATGATTGTGGGTGGCTTCATGGTAACGGGTTCTTCTAATGCTTTTAATCAGGTTTTAGAACGTGAGTTTGATAAACTAATGACAAGAACCCAAAATCGTCCGCTGGTAAAAGGCACCTTGTCGGTTACGGAAGCCATGATTGTTGCAATTCTATTGGGTGTAGTAGGTTTGTTTTGTCTTTATCAGATTAATCGCCTCTCAGTGATTCTCGGTTTTTTTGCACTATTCAGTTACGTTGCCATTTATACCCCAATGAAACGTGTTTCTCCATGGGCAGTTTTTGTTGGCGCATTTCCCGGTGCTATTCCCCCAATGTTAGGATATGTGGCAGCGGAAGGGAGTTTCGGGTTATTACCCGGATTATTATTTTTCGTGCAATTTATGTGGCAGTTTCCTCATTTCTGGGCTATCGCCTGGGTGTTGGATGATGATTATAAAAAAGCCGGTTATCATTTGCTTCCTTCCAGGTTTGGACGCAATCCTTTTTCTTCCTTACAAATCATCATTTTTACATTGGCAATGATCCTCGCCAGTGCATCACCATGGGTGATGAATTTAACCGGACATTGGGCACTTACTACCTGCATGATTTCCGGATTTATATTTTATCGCTTTGCTTTAAAATTACATCATACACAAGAAATAAGTGATGCGAGAAAATTAATGTTCGCTTCGTTTTTCTATTTGCCCATCATTCAATTCATTTACGTTTTCGATAAATTATGAGTTCAACAGAAAATTTAAGTCCGGAAACCGAGGCCCTCATTACAAAGGCTCGTGCATCCAAAGGCATGCTCTATGTGGCTATTGCCAGTATCGTGATGCTGTTTTCTGCTTTTTTAAGCGCATACATTGTATCCAAAGGCGGAATATTCTGGGTTAATATTTCACTGCCCTCTTCGTTTTGGATCTCGACCGCCCTGATTTTATTAAGTTCCGTTACCGTAAATATGGCACTGAGCGCGATTAAAAAGAATAATCAGAAAGCCAGCAATTATCTATTGTTAGTTACATTGTTGTTAGGAGT
Organism: Flavobacteriales bacterium; assembly: GCA_019694795.1. Taxonomy (NCBI): domain Bacteria; kingdom Pseudomonadati; phylum Bacteroidota; class Flavobacteriia; order Flavobacteriales; species Flavobacteriales bacterium. Next base: position 46,150 of record JAIBBF010000003.1, read on the forward strand.
GTCTTTTGCTGTTTTTCAGTGGTTTGGATGGGGACAAATGATTAAGTCGGGGAACTACTTTGTCAGCAATATCATGGATCCGGAGAAGCCTGGATTTTTTGTTAAAGGCGAATACGGGAAGGATTTTACGTTGACATTTAAAGGTCAGGAATTGTCCTACAAAGAAGGCCGCTTGTTTTTTCCAGATGGAGAAGAATTAAATGCGGTTCAATACGATAATCTGAAACAACAACGCAATACGGCCAGCTCCTACATCTATGTCATTACTGCACTGCATATTTTGCATGTATTAGGTGGTTTATTTTATCTTATTTCGGTAGTCCTGGCTGCTTTTCGCATGCAATTTAGTTCCGACAATTATTTGAGAATAAGTCTCATTTCCATTTATTGGCATTTTTTAGATGCCCTATGGGTGATTTTGTTCTTGTTTTTTCAATTTATTCATTAAACTTGCAGCAAACTATTTCAATCTATGTCAGCACACGCTACACATCCCGTTGATGCAGCCACTCTTTGGGGCGGCAAGGGATCACCATTCACAGCCAGCTATGGTAAACTGATGATGTGGTTTTTCCTTGTGTCAGATGCTCTAACATTTGGCGGACTTCTAACAGCTTACGGCTTTGCACGTCATGCCTACACCGGCGAATGGCCATCTGCCGATCACGTGTTTACGCACTTACCGTTTACACATGTACATGCACCGCTAATTTATGTGGCGTTAATGACCTTTATCCTTATCGTTTCTTCTGTTACCATGGTACTTGCTGTAGAAGCGGGTCATCGTATGGATAAAAAAGGGGTAATGAAATGGATGGGATTAACTGTATTGGGTGGAGCTATCTTCCTTGGTTCACAAGCTTGGGAATGGTACACATTCATCGCGGGTCCCGATGGAAATTTCTGGAATTTTGGTCCAACCGGCGACAATGGTACGCTTTGGTATAATTCATTTGCCACCTTGCGTGATGCCAATGGTGCTGCAGTCATTGAGCATGGACATGAAATGATTGGTGCAGCTGGTCCGCAACAATATGCCATGTTCTTCTTTTTCATTACCGGATTCCACGGATTCCACGTATTCTCCGGTGTAATCATCAACTTAATTGTTTTTATCCAGGTTGTTCGCGGTACATATCACAAACGTGGCCATTATGAAATGGTAGAAAAAGCAGGTTTGTACTGGCACTTTGTGGACCTTGTTTGGGTATTCGTATTTACCTTCTTCTACTTATTGTAATTCATTGTTAAACCCCAATCATTCCGAACATGGAAAGAGATGACATCATAGAATATTCCCTTCATACACATCACAGTGAAGAAGAAGGAAAAAAAATCAGAGCTAAAATCTGGAAAGTAACTGCGATTTTAACGTTGATTACAACAGTAGAAATTATTGTTGGTATTTACGCTCCACGTTATTTGGTTACACCAACTGTTTGGTTGCTGATTAAGTTTGGCTATATCGGGTTAACCATTTTAAAAGCTGCATACATTGTTTTAGTATTTATGCACCTTGGTGATGAGCGCAAAAACCTTCGTTGGGTAATTTTAGCTCCTTACGGATTATTTATTCTTTACCTCATATTCATCGTACTTACAGAAGGTACGTATGTAAATGGAGTTTGGAACACTTTGATGTAAAATGAACAACCGACTCGGCAGGAAGATTATATTTTTTATTATCATCCTTTTCCTGCCTTTCTCATTGATTTATATTTTTTCTAAAGGCAGTCAGCATTATAAGCGACTGCCTTTTTTAGGTCCTGCCCAATCCGATTCCACCCCCTTTGTATTTTCAGATTTTAGTTTTAGGACTTCAGACGGAAGAATCATTGATAAAAAAGATCTTCAGGGGAAAATTCTGATTGTAACAGCGCTTAATTCCACTTGTCCCGGAAATTGCCTACTGGCGGCTAATCCGTTTAAACTTGAGGTGTATAACCTGATTCAGGATAAAGATTTTGCAGATGTCGTTATTTTATCGGAATTGCTTGATACCAATGAAGTCCCCTTTAATCTGATGCATGAAAAAATGAAGGTGGATCCTGAGCGTTGGACCATTTTTACCACAGCGCACAATCCATTTTGGGATGTTGAATTAAATGGCTCCGTTCTCCGCGAAACGCCGGATCCGGATAGTAAAGTAGCAATGTTTTATCCCCGCGCCATTTTGCTCGTTGATACTTCATTTCGTCCGAGAGGATTTTATGATGGTGCAGAAACCATCGAAATTAAGCGCTTAATAGATGAACTCCGATTGCTTAAGAAAGAGTATGATCAGAAGCTTAACTAAATTATTAGTTGTTTTGCTTTTTTTTGCCTGTAGCAGTGCTGAAAAAAATAAAAGCGGACTTCCACACCTTGGTTTTCACGAAGTAGATCCAAATCACCCGGGTGATACCATTTATCACACTGTGCCTCCATTTGCATTTATGGATCAACATGGCGAAATGATCAGCAATGAAAATGTAAAGGGGAAAATTTATCTGGCAAATTTCTTCTTTACGTCGTGCCCAACGATTTGTCCTAAAATGATGTCGCAACTAAAACGAGTGCATAAACTAACCGAAGATTCAGAAATCATTATTTTATCCCATTCCATCGACCCTAAACGTGATTCCGTTGAGCGATTAAAAAAATACGCAGATGATAATGGAATAACATCTCCGAATTGGCATTTACTTACCGGTGATGGCGAGGAAATTTATACGCTTGGAATGGAAGGTTATAATTTAAGCGCCATGGAAGATTCAACAGCAGATGGCGGTTATCTCCATTCAGAAATGGTGGTGCTGGTAGATAAGGAAGGCCATTTGCGAGGAATGTATGAGGGGACCGAAACAAAAGCGATGGACCGTTTGTTGGAAGATTTGAAAAAGCTTGAAAAGGAATATGAACAACACTGAAGTTACCCCCATCGATTACGAGAAAAAATACAAGGGTTTAATCCTTACGCTTTCCATTGTTATTCCTGTAGCCGTAGCTGCGCTCTTCCGAATTAAAATAGATGGAATTGACACTTCCATTTTACCTCCTATTTATGCCGGAATTAACGGATTAACAGCTCTTCTTTTAGTAGTGGCCGTAATGGCAATTAAAAAAGGCAACCGAAAACTGCATGAGCGCCTGATTAAGTTGAGTATTGCTCTGTCGGTATTATTTCTGGTTTTATATGTTTTACGACATATGACGAGTGATCCAACACCGTATGAAGGTTCAGGAGCATTAAAAGTCATTTATTATTTTATTCTAATCACTCACATTGCTTTGTCAGTTGCTATTATTCCTCTGGTATTATTTACGTATGTAAAGGCCTGGAGTGGCAAATTTGAGGCACATAAGAAATGGGCCAGGGTTACTTTCCCCATCTGGTTGTATGTGGCCGTTACTGGTGTTATCGTTTATTTGATGATCAGTCCGTATTATTCTGCCTGAAAGTTTTGAATCGGTGGATCTCTGCCGTAGTTTTGTAGTATGAAATTAAAAACGGCCTTCTTCCTGGCAATTGTTGTAATTTTCGTTCTTGTATCGCTGGACGCAGATGCGCAGTGTGCCATGTGTAAAGCGGTAGCAGAAACCGGTTCGGATGGTCAGGATCAAGCCAATATCGGAGAGCAATTGAATATTGGGGTACTTCTTCTGATGGCTGTTCCTTATGTTTTTATTTTAATTATTCCATTGATATTTTTTAGAAAACAGATAAAGAATTTTATCAGGGAGTTTAGAGGAATTCACAAAGGTTGAGTTCTGAAATTCTTTTATTATTTTTGCATTCGTTCTTTGCGGTAACTTATCCAGAAAGGTGGAGGGACTGAGCCCTGTGAAACCTTGGCAACCCTGATTTGATTTTTTCATTCAGAAGGTGCCAATTCCTGCCCTAATCAGGGGAGCAGATAAGTCGGAAATAGATTCGTTTCATAACTACAGAAATATGATCCTTTCCGGCACCGGAAGGGATTTTTTTTTGAAGTATTATGAAACATTTGATTGAAGAATTACTCGAAAAACGAGTTTTGGTTATCGATGGTGCCATGGGGACCATGATTCAGCGTTATAAACTGGAGGAAGAAGATTTTCGCGGCGATCGATTTAAAAACCACAGCCATTCCCTGAAGGGGAATAACGATTTATTAGCGCTTACCCGACCTGATATTTTAACAGCTATTCATCTGCAATACCTCGAAGCAGGTGCTGATATTATCGAAACCAATACCTTCTCCGGAACCAGTATTGCACAGGCTGATTATAAACTGGAATCTGCGGTTTATGATATCAATTTTCTTTCTGCTAAAGCTGCAGTAGCAGCCGTTGAAGCATTCTATCAGAAAAATCCGGAAGCAAAATTGAATCGCCCGCGTTTCGTTGCCGGGGCAATGGGACCCACCAACCGCACCGCTTCTTTATCTCCGGACGTAAATGATCCGGGATTCCGAGCCATTACATTTGATCAGTTGGTAGAAGCTTATGCCGAACAAGTAAAAGCATTAATGGATGGAGGGGTTGATTTGTTGCTGGTGGAAACCGTGTTTGATACCCTTAACGCAAAGGCTGCTTTATTTGCTATTCAGAGCGTTTTTAAGCAACTGAACAGGGAATTACCAATCATGGTGTCGGGAACAATTACGGATGCAAGCGGGAGAACTTTATCGGGACAAACGGTAGAGGCATTTTTGAATTCTGTTTCACATGTGAAATTATTGAGCATCGGATTAAACTGTGCACTTGGAGCAAAGGATATGCGTCCCTACCTCGAAGAACTCTCCGAAAAATCTCCTTTTTATATTTCATCCTATCCTAATGCAGGATTACCCAATCAATTTGGTGAATACGATGAAACACCTCATGAAATGGCCTGTACCATTCATGACTTTTTAGATGCTGGATTTGTAAATATTGTTGGCGGTTGTTGCGGTACAACACCGGACCACATCGCTCATATTGCAAAACATGCTGAAAAGGCTGTGCCCAGAAAGCGACCACGTATCCAACCCTATTTGCGCTTAAGCGGACTGGAGGCATTAACGCTTCGTCCCGAAAGCAATTTTATGAATGTTGGAGAACGCACCAATGTAACCGGATCGCGAAAATTTGCGCGACTGATTATTGAAGGTAATTATGATGAAGCACTTTCTATTGCACGTGATCAGGTAGAAGGAGGAGCACAAGTGATTGATGTCAACATGGACGAAGGCATGCTTGATGCAGTAGAAGCCATGACGAAATTCCTTCATCTGGTGGCTTCTGAACCGGATATCGCTAAAGTTCCGGTAATGATCGACTCCTCTAAATTTCATGTTATAGAGGCAGGACTAAAATGCATCCAGGGCAAAGGCATTGTTAATTCCATTTCTTTAAAAGAAGGAGAAAAATCATTTATTGAACATGCGGATCTGATTAAACAGTATGGTGCCGCTGTTATAGTAATGGCATTTGATGAGAAGGGACAGGCAGATACTTATGAACGCAGGATTGAAATTTGTAAACGTGCTTATGATATTCTCACGAAGGTGGTACATTTCCCGGCGCAGGATATCATTTTCGATCCAAATATTTTTCCGGTGGCAACAGGAATGGAAGAGCACCGAAAAAATGCGCTTGATTTTTTTAATGCAACGAAGTGGATTAAAGAAAACCTTCCATTAGCGAAAGTAAGTGGTGGAGTAAGTAATGTTTCCTTTTCCTTCCGCGGAAACGATGTTGTGCGTGAGGCGATTCATTCAGCATTTCTTTTTCACGCCGTGAAAGCAGGAATGGATATGGGGATTGTAAATCCTTCGCAACTTCAGGTGTATGATGATATTCCAAAGGAATTACTCCAATTGGTTGAAGATGTTTTGCTGGATCGCAACGACGATGCAACTGAAAAATTAATTGCCTATGCGGAACAATTAAAAGGAACTAAAAATGCTACTAAAGAAAAAGATGAGGAATGGCGCAAAGGAAGTGTGGAAGAACGCTTGTCGCATGCATTAGTTAAAGGGATTGTAGAGCATATTGACGAAGACACTGAAGAAGCGCGATTAAAGTACGGCGAGCCTCTAAAAGTGATTGAAGGTCCACTCATGGATGGAATGAATGTTGTGGGAGATTTGTTCGGTGCAGGAAAGATGTTTTTGCCTCAGGTGGTAAAAAGTGCCCGCGTTATGAAAAAGGCTGTCGCTTATTTGCAACCTTATATTGAAGCAGAAAAAAATGCGAATTCCAAAGCGGCCGGAAAAATTTTATTAGCTACAGTGAAAGGAGATGTACACGATATTGGGAAAAATATTGTTGGTGTAGTGCTTGGATGTAATAATTACGAAGTCATAGATATGGGTGTGATGGTTCCGGCTGAGAAAATTCTGGAAACCGCCCGTAAAGAAAATGTGGATGTAATTGGATTGTCAGGATTAATTACACCTTCGCTTGACGAAATGGTGCACGTAGCAAAAGAAATGCAGCGGGAAGGATTTACCATTCCCTTGCTGATCGGAGGAGCTACCACATCAAAAGTTCACACCGCGGTGAAGATAGAAGGGGCATATCCTGCAGGACAAACCGTTCATGTGCTGGATGCGTCACGTTCTGTACCCGTTGTAGGAAGTTTGCTAGGTGCCGGCAAAGGAGCGTTTGTTGATCAGATAAAATCTGAATATCAAAAATTAAGAGAACATCATGAAAAACACCGTGGTTCCAAAACGTATCTGAGTTTGGAAGACGCAAGGAAAAATAAATTTTCAATTGATTGGAACGCGTTTACTCCTGCATCACCTAAGAATTTAGGTGTTCAGAAATTTTCTTCCGTTTCGCTGGAGAAACTGGTTCCTTATATCGACTGGACTCCGTTCTTTCAAACCTGGGAATTGGCCGGACGTTATCCAAAAATTCTAGAAGATGAGGTTGTAGGCGCAGAAGCAAAACGATTGTTTGATGATGCTCAAAAAATGCTTCAGCGGATTATTTCCGAACAATGGATTTCTGCTAATGCTGTTATTGGAATCTGGCCGGCAAACAGCAACGGAAAAGAAGATATTGAAATTTATTCCAACGAAGACAGGAATGAACTTCTTGCCAATAGTCATCAGCTACGTCAGCAGTTAAAGAAAGCCGATGGAGCGAACAATATGTGTCTTGCCGACTTCATTGCGCCGAAGTCCTCAGGAAAAAAAGATTACATCGGTGGATTTGTCGTTACGGCCGGATTGGGGATTGAGAAATGGATTGAGAAGTTTGAAAAAGATCATGATGATTATTCAAGCATATTATTAAAGGCGTTGGCGGATCGCTTTGCTGAAGCCTTGGCTGAGTATATGCATGAAAAGGTGCGGAAGGAAATTTGGGCTTATTCAACTTCCGAAAATCTCGCGAACGAAGATTTAATCAACGAAAACTATCAGGGCATTCGTCCTGCACCGGGATATCCTGCTTGTCCGGACCATACCGAGAAGAAAACGCTTTTCCGCTTATTGGATGCAGAAAAAAACAGTGGGGTAGAACTCACAGAATCGCTGGCGATGTATCCTGCTGCTTCGGTAAGCGGATGGTATTTTGCTCATCCGGATTCGAAGTATTTTGGAATTGGTCAAATACAAAAGGACCAGGCTGAGGATCTCGCTATGCGTAAGGCAGAAGATCTAAGCATGATTGAACGTTGGTTGAGTCCTGTATTGGGATATTGATTTCTTAACCGGAGTTTAGAATAGTAACAGCAGTTTTTTATTTATTTGCTGTATGATATATTCATTTTTAAAGTTGTTGTTCCGCATTACGGTAAAAGCTTTTTTTAAGCACCAGGAAACAATCAACATCGAACATATTCCGGTAAAGGGTCCGGTGATATTGGTTGCCAATCACCCCAGTACATTTATGGACCCCATCATCATTGCTACTAAGGTTCCTCGTGAGGTTTCTTTTATTGCGAAATCAACGGCTTTTAAATCGAAATTTACCTCCTGGATTTTGCCCAAATTCAACATGATTCCGGTATTCAGAGCTCAGGATGATCCTTCTCAAATGCACAAAAACCAACAAACCTTCGAAAAGGTCTTTCAATTATTGGAACGAAATGGTTGCATATTGATTTTCCCTGAAGGAATTAGTCTTACTGAACGTAAATTAAAAGAAATAAAAACCGGTGCCGCTCGAATGGCCCTGGGTGCTGAGGCCAGAAATAATTTTTCGTTGGGCGTGAAAATATTACCAATTGGGTTGACCTATTCCGATCAGCATAGTTTTCAAAGTGATCTTTTAGTTCGCATTGGTGAACCCATCGAATTAATTAACTATAAAGATAGTTATAACACCGATCCTCTTGCAGCAGGTAAACAGATTACCGAAGAAATCCGGGTTCGACTTGAAAAATTAACCATAGATATTCAGGACGAGGAAGTAGACCTATTTGTAAAAGATGTAGAAACCGTTTACAAATCTCAATTAATCCGCGACATGGGATTTTCAAAGGAAATTCCAGAGCATGATTATATCGTGACAAAATTGATTTATAAGCGCATTCATTATTATTTGGAAACCGATCCTGACCGCGTTAGCAAAGTCAGACAGTACATGGATAATTACAAGCGATTATTGAATAAACTCAATTTGGAAGATCATATTATCCGGGGTAAACGAAGAAGATCTTCTGCTATTCTTAATTTCATTGGTCTATTTCTTTATTTTTTGATTGGATTTCCCTTGTTTGTTTTCGGCACCTTTAATAATTACATCCCCTATAAATTACCTTACCGGATTGCGATATGGTCGAAAGTGGAAGCTCAATATATTGGTGCAATTATGATGGTGAGCGGAACATTTGTTTTTCTTATTTTTTACCTGCTCCAGATTTATCTGGTTCAATGGTGGATTTCCGATTGGAGGGTAACTGCCGTGTACACATTGGTATTGCCATTAAGCGGATTGTTTGCCTATAATTACTGGAAAGCATTTACCCAACTGCGAAGAAAATGGCATTTCATTTCTTTATTTATGAAAAAGAAAGAACTGGTAAGTCAATTGATTACCATGCGTACGCAGATTATGGATGAACTGGAAAAGGGCAGGAAGGAATACGATAAAGCACATCCGGTAGCCCCAGTTCAATAACCGTTCCCTCAATTTTAAGAGACTTTAGTTGTATAACTAAGAATTTAGTTATATAATTGATTCATGAAAAAGCATAAGGAACTTACCAAAGCAGAAGAGGAAGTAATGCTTGCTCTCTGGAAAATTGAATCGGGTTATATTAAGGATATTCTGGAACAATTTCCTAATCCAAAACCTGCATATAATACTATTTCTACTATTGTCCGGATTCTGGAAACAAAAGGCTTTATCAAGCACAAGGCTCAGGGTAAAACCCACCAGTATTTTCCTGCGATAAAAAAAGAAGATTATACCCGCAATTACATGCAGGGAATTATGAAGGGTTATTTTGGTAATTCCTTTAAAAACCTGGTTTCATTTTTTGTTTCTAACGGGGAGTTGTCCATGGGAGATGTCAATGATCTTCTAAAGGATATTAAAAAAGAACGGAAAGAGGAAAAGAAAGAAAAGAAGGAAAAGAAGAAGAAGAAGAAGTAATACTGATTATTTATGGTGACCAATGAATTTCTGACAAAGATATTTCTTTGTCAGCTAGCCCTCTTATTGCCCTATTTTTTGTTATTGGGATCCGCCAATTTTGGTTTCCGACGTTTTTGGTTGCTTTTTTCAGTACCCTTTTCTATGTTAATTGTAGGATTGGAACATGTAATTCCTATGGCTACAACAGAAGAGATGGAGTATGTTGTTTGGCTTAATCCGGTAGAGATTGGTTCAGAAATAAGTCATTCACTTTCCTTTGATTTTGTGCAGATTTATTTCATTGGATTAACTGTTTTTTCGCTGATTTTTTTGTTGCGTTTAGCTCGATTATTTCTGGAAATCAGAAAGGCGCTGGAAGTAAAACCCGAATCACAAAATTTATTTGTCTTACCAGAAGCGAAAGGTAGTTTTACTTTTTTCGGTAGAATATTTTTATCGCTGGAGGATGTTAGCGATGAAATGGTTATTCAGCATGAAAACGAGCATAGAAAACAAAGACACAGCGCCGATTTAATTATCTACGAAATCTACGCCTGTTTATTTTGGTTTAATCCTCTGATTTGGATAGGCAGAGTCGAATTGAAAAAGGTGCACGAATATTTAGTGGATCAACAAATGTGCAATCAGTTTTCTGTGGCTGATTATAAACAGCGCCTTTTAGAAAAAGCATTGTATGATGGCAATAACGTTTTTTTAAAAAATACATTTAATTCAAATCAATTAAAAAACAGATTTAAAATGATGAACACGAAGAAAAATTTTATTGGACGGATTAAGGTTTTTTCTGTCCTTTTCATTGCAGGTTTTACCATGATGTCCTTTACGCTGAATCAAAATTCATTGAGCATCTGGGAAAATAATCTGGAATCATTCACTGAAATTGCAGGTCAAAAAGAAAAGGTGTACGACGCTCCTGAAAAGATGGCTGAATTTATCGGAGGAATGGATGGATTAATGAAATACCTGCAGTCCAACATGGTTTATCCTTCATCCGCAAAGGAAAAAGGGATACAGGGTAAAGTTCATGTTTCATTTGTGGTTAGTTCTAAAGGAAAAGTTAAGGATGTAAAAATTTTGCGTGGTGTAGAATCCAGTTTAGATAATGAGGCCATGCGGGTTGTATCTGCAATGCCAAGTTGGACACCCGCCGAAAATGAAGGGAAAAAAGTAGCCTGCCGGATGGTACTTCCCATCAATTTTAAGTTGCAGGATTAACACAGGTTTCAACTTACTTATGGGGAGGCATGGGAGTGCTTCCCCTTTTTTTGTCATTTGTATAGTTTCAAAGTATTGATTATCAATGTTTTGATTTAAAATACTTATTCCTTATTCTCAATGGGAAAGTCTCGAAAAACATTAACTTTGCTTCCCTATATTTTGAGAGACATGGATAATTATTCCTACCTGAGCAATGCGCACCCTGATGCGATTGAGGATTTGTACAATCAGTACCTGAAAAATCCGGATTCACTGGAACACGGATGGAAAAAATTCTTTGAAGGGTTTGAATTTGCAAGAACAAATTTTGAAGACTCTGGTGTGTTACCTGAGAATGTTACTGCAGAAATTAAAGTGATGAATTTAATTCACGCTTATCGTCAGCGTGGACATTTATTCACGAAAACAAATCCTGTACGTGAGCGTAGAAAATATACACCAACGCTTGATATTGAAAATTTTGGTTTAACTGAAAAAGATCTTGATAAAGTTTTTCAGGCCGGTTCACAAATAGGAATTGGTGCAGCCACATTGCGTGATATTGTTGCGCATTTAAATCAAACTTATTGCGGAAGTATAGGCGTGGAATATCTCTATATGCGTTCGCCGGAAGTAGTGGAATGGCTACGCGAAAAAATGGAAGGCTCCAAAAACACTCCAAAATATTCGGTAGAAGAGAAAAAAACAATTCTGAATAAATTAAATCAGGCTGTTGTTTTCGAAAATTTTCTTGCAACAAAATTTGTAGGACAAAAACGATTTTCACTTGAAGGTGGTGAATCCTTGATTCCTGCTTTGGATATGTTGGTGGAGTCGGGTTCTACATTGGGAATAAAGGATTTTGTGTTGGGGATGGCACACCGTGGTCGCTTAAATGTTTTGGCCAACATCTTAAATAAAACGTACAAGGATATTTTTACTGAATTCGAAGGAAGATTATCGGAAGATTCTTTGTTTGATGGTGATGTAAAATACCATTTGGGTTATTCTTCGGATCAACTGACAAACAAGGGAGAAAAAGTTCATATTTCTCTTACGCCTAATCCTTCTCACCTCGAAACAGTAGATGCTGTTGTTGAAGGAATCACCCGAGCTAAAATGGATAACATTCACACAGGTGATGAAAATAAAGTTTGTCCGATTCTGATTCACGGTGATGCAGCCGTTGCTGGTCAGGGTATCGTTTATGAAGTGATTCAGATGTCGCAGCTGGATGGTTATCGTGTTGGCGGTACACTTCACCTGGTGGTGAATAATCAGGTTGGTTTTACCACCAACTATCTTGATGCGCGTTCCTCTACCTATTGTACCGATGTTGCAAAAGTGACCCTCTCTCCGGTGTTTCACGTAAATGGTGATGATGTAGAAGCAGTGGTTTTTGTTGCAAAGCTCGCTATGGAGTTCCGTCAAAAATTCCATCGCGATGTGTTTATCGATATTCTCTGCTATAGAAAATACGGACATAACGAAGGTGATGAACCACGTTTTACTCAGCCGATTCTTTACAAGGCTATTCAGAAACATGCAAATCCACGCGAGATTTACGTTAAGAAATTGATTGAAGAAGGATCGATGTCGACCGATATGGCGAAGGACATGGAGAAGAAATTCAAGGATTTGCTCGAGTCGATGTTAAGTGAAGCAAAACAAACTGAGAAAGCAAAAATCACTTCATTCCTGGAAGGATATTGGAACGGAATAAAAATGGCCGCCCCCAATGCCTTTGATGAATCTCCCAATACAGCCATTGATAAGAAAACGTTCCTCGATATTGCCAATAAAATCGTTACGCTTCCATCAGATAAAAAATTCTTCAATAAGATTGAAAAATTATTTGCCGATCGTAAAGCAATGATTGAAAATGATAATTACGATTGGGCGATGGGTGAATTAATGGCTTATGCTTCGCTTATGAATGAAGGACATCATGTTCGTTTTAGCGGACAAGATGTTGAGCGCGGAACTTTTTCTCATCGTCACGCAGTGGTAAAAGTGGAAGATTCCGAAGAGGAATACACGCCCTTAAATGCATTCGGAGCAAAAGGTGAATTACGCATTTTCAACTCGCACTTAAGTGAATATGGTGTATTAGGATTTGAATATGGATATGCCATGGCATCTCCGAATGCATTAACCATTTGGGAAGCGCAATTCGGAGATTTCTTTAATGGAGCACAGATTATTGTTGACCAATACATTTCTTCGGCCGAATACAAATGGAGAAGAATGAATGGTATTGTGGTTCTCTTGCCACATGGTTATGAAGGACAAGGACCTGAGCACTCTTCTGCTCGTATGGAGCGTTTCCTACAGATGTGTGCCGAAAACAATATGCAAATTATTAACGCAACAACACCTGCAAATCAATTCCATGCTTTACGTCGACAGATAAAACGCGATTTCAGAAAGCCGATGATTTGCTTTACACCGAAGAAATTGCTTCGATATCCCGATTGCGTATCCAAATTGAAAGATTTCACCGAAGGAAAATTCCAGGAAGTCATTGATGATCCAAGTGCAAAAGCAGCTTCAGTGAAAAAACTTGTTCTGTGTTCCGGTAAAATTTATTTTGAATTGAAGGAACGTCAGGCACAACTGGAAAATAATGATGTCGCCTTTGTACGTATTGAACAACTTTATCCTTGGCCTGCAAAACAACTTGAAGCGATTTTATCGAAATATAAATCGGCTAAAGAAATTTGTTGGGTACAGGAAGAAGCTGAAAATATGGGCGCGTATAATTTTGTTGCGAAAAAAATGCGCGATGTGAAGCTGACTTATATCGGAAGAAAAGAAAGTGCCAGTCCTGCTACCGGTTACGCCAAACTTCATCATGCACAGAGTGAAGAAATCATGGATAAAGTTTTTGGTGCTGTAAAGACCATGGACGATGCCAAAAGCAAAAAGAAAGAATCAGTTAAATAAGAGTTTGTAAATATTTAAATACATCGATCATGTCTGTTATTGAACACAAAGTACCCAGTCCGGGAGAATCCATTACAGAAGTTGTTATTGCCCGTTGGATTAAGGCGGATGGTGAATACGTAGAGAAAGATGATGAGCTTTGCGAAATTGATTCGGATAAGGCTACGCTTACCGTGAATGCTGAGGAATCCGGACAATTAAAAATAATGGCTGCAGAGGGCGATACCGTAAAGGTTGGACAAGTGATTTGTTCGGTTGACTCATCTGTGAAAGGTGAAGCGAAACCCAAAACGGAAGCACCGAAAGCTGAAGAGAAAAAAGCAGAGACGTCAAAAAAATCTGAGCCTGTTCCGAATCCGCTTCCGGTTGCACAGGAGAAATCGTATGCATCGGGACATGCATCACCTGCTGCTAAAAAAATGATGGATGAAAAAAACATTTCATCCTCGCAACTTACCGGAAGTGGTCCTGGTGGTCGTATCACTAAACAAGACGTTCAGGCTGCACTTACTGCAGGATTTAATTTTGACAAACCTGCTTTTGGTGGCACACGTGATCAGGAACGTAAAAAGATGACCACGCTTCGTAAGAAAATTGCTGAGCGCTTGGTAAGTGTAAAAAATGAAACGGCTATGTTGACCACTTTCAATGAGGTTGACATGAAGCCGGTGATGGATTTGCGTAAAAAGTACAAAGATAAATTCCAGGAAACTCATGGTATTGGATTAGGATTTATGTCTTTCTTTACAAAAGCGGTTACTATTGCACTACAACATTATCCAGCTGTAAATGCCTATATCGATGGCGATGAAATGGTGTTTAACAATTTCTGTGATGTGGGTATTGCAGTATCTACTCCAAAAGGTTTAATGGTTCCCATTTTAAGAAATGCAGAGATGATGAGTCTTGCTGATATTGAAAATGGAATTAAAAACCTTGCATTAAAAGCACGTGACGGTAAATTATCCATTGATGATATGACCGGCGGAACATTCACGATCACCAATGGTGGTGTGTTTGGTTCTATGTTATCTACTCCGATTATTAATCCTCCTCAATCTGCAATTTTAGGTATGCACAACATCGTTGAGCGTCCTGTTGCCATTGAAGGAAGAGTGGAGATTCGTCCGATTATGTATGTTGCCTTGTCTTACGACCATCGTATTATTGATGGAAGAGAATCGGTTTCTTTCCTTGTAAAGGTAAAAGAAATGCTTGAAAATCCTTCCAAGATGTTATTCAATGGCAGAGATCCGCAGGAAGTTGTACTTGGTTTATAAATCAACTAAGAATATAGTTAAAAGCCGCCCCGTTAGAGGCGGCTTTTTTTATACATGATCCGCTCCGGAAAATGGCTCCTATCGGAGAAACGACAAATTCCGGTGATTTTAAACGTGCATCACAACTGGAGCAGGATCTTATTCCGGTTTTTTAGCGTTAAATCCGAATGAAAACCCGAAACGGAGTCCATCTCGTTGCGGAACAATGTATGCGTTGAATGGGATATTTAATTTTCCGCTGCGGATGGACCGGCCAAAGGCAAAAACAAATCCAGAACTGAACATATAGTTACCGCGCGAATCCATTCGGGTTGTAATGCCATGAGGATTTAAAAGTGTAGAATCTCCCCAGGCCGATTCCAGTTGCCAACCTAAGTCAGGGTCGTAATATCCTCTTGCTTTTTTCATTAATCCGAGCGTGGGACCAAATGCAAATTCCCATCCTTTTTTGTTTCCTCTTAAACCGTGTAGAATGGTCATGCTGGGAATAAATAGGCCCTGATCCAATCCGGTTACCATGGGAATGAATTCAAACAGCGCCTGAAAATTTCCTTCATTGAGATATTGTTTTTCGAATTGATATCCGAATTGGAACATCATAGGAAATCCGTCAAATCCACCATTGTCTTTAGAGGCTTTAAAGATCTCGGCATTGGTTCCGGTCAACATCGTAAATCCCATTCTCGGTCCATCAAGTGCAAGGCGGTCTTTTTTGGGTTCATTGATGGAATTGGCAAAAGCATTTTTTTTCGTGAGACTTTCTACCATTGTTTTATCGTTGTCGATGCCGAACATTTCATTAAGGGTAATGGTGACCATCGTTTTTAGTTCTTTTGGAAGAAATAAAAATTCTTTCACGTTAACTTTTTCAATGGTTTCCTTTTCTACATCAACCATACGGATGGTTATTACCAGCATATCGGCAAAACCTTCAATAGAACCCGTCATCATCTTATCTGATCCAATCGCATTTCCTAATTCAACCAGACAAAGCTTTCCGTAGCAATTATCCACTTTCAGTTTTTTGCTTTCTGCAATGTATTTTACATCGTAAGGATCAGTGACGTCATAGATATTCAGTTTTTCAATTTCGCGTCGAAATAAATCTCCTGCCGTTTCCGGACTTAAGGTGATTCCTTTTACATCCACATTGAGTACAGTTAATTTTTCTCGCTCATTGTTTTGTGCGTTTAATACAGTTGTGTTTAGAATCAAAGCAACAACAGTAAGTGATTTTAAAATCGTTTTCATGTTATTAAGTATTTTGGTTTTCATGCAGCAAACCTAAAACGATGTGCTTAACCGGGAAAGTTCAAATTTTGTAAAAACGGTTTTTTTATTTGTTAAATATTTTTATTAAATTGCAGAAATACAATTATTTAAGTGTTTTATAATGGTCTTAAAAAATGGATAATATTCGTGAAATTATTCTGGGTTTTTCTGAGTCGGACAGAAAAGAATTACGGCTTTTTTTGATGAGGAAGCGCCTGGATTCAACACGAAAAGATGTGGAGTTATTTGATGAATTGAGCAGAGAAGAGCTTCGCGAAAAAAAAATGGATAAATTGGTTGGAACTGTTTCATTCCATTCGAACCGTAAACGGATTATGCGTGGTATTGCAGAATTTATTGCGGTTAAGCAATTGACGGATATTGCCGGAATAAATGGGAATTTGTTTGTGAATTTAAGTTTGTCACGTTTTTTATTCGAAAAAAAATTCTTTGATACCGCCTGGAAATATGTTTTAAAAACAGAGAAACATGCATTGGAGGCCGAGGAATTCGATTTTTTGATTTCCGTTTATAGCTTAATGATGGAATATTCGCACACTTCCGATGTGTATACATTAGAAGAGTTGATATCGCGGCAAAATATTAGTAAGCGTCTTGCTGATGAGGAAAACAGAATGGTGCAGGCCATGGCGTTTATTCGGCGCAAAACGGAAGAAATAAAACGAAGCGGAGAAATTGAAGGATTCTCTTCCTACGTGGAATCGATTCTGGAGGAGTTTGAACTGGATCAGGCTATGTTGTCGCGCCCTTCATTGATTTATCGTTTGGTTGAAATTGTTCGTGCAACCTATCTTACTACCCGAAATCTCACCAATTTTGAGGGTTTATTATTAGAGCAGTTTGAACATTTTGAAAAAGTGTCGAATGAAGGGAAGCATCATACCTTTTACCGGATGAGCTTTTTATATATGATTGCTCATATGTATTACCACAACCGTAAATTTTCTGAATGTTCGCACTACCTGGAAATACTTGGATCATTATTAAATTCCAACGACGACAAATACAAACAACAATTTTTAGCGAGATACCTGTCGCTCAAATGTACATTGCTGAGTTATTCAGGATCCAACGAAATGGCGATTTCTGAAATGAATAAATTTTTAGATGATAAAAAAATTAAATGGGTTTCATCTGATTTGTTCAATTTGCAATTGAATCTTTCGTTTTATTATTTTATTCAAAAAGATTTTAAAAAAGCGAACCGGATTTTTATTCAATGGGGAATTCATAGTGATTCCTACTATGAAAAACGGATGGGGCAGGAATGGATTTTGCGTGCAAAAATGATTCGGTCGATTATTCAGTACGAACTTGGCAAAGATGATCTGGCACTTGCCGGTATTCGTCAGATTGAAAAGGACCATGCCCTGTTATTGGAACAAGCACAGTACCTCAAAGCAAAAAATTTCCTTAAAATTCTATACCGGTATATGTCCGACCCTTACGCACTTAATTTTTCAGAATTTCATAGTCAGGCATTAAAAGAATTGTTTGTATTGCCTGCTGGTACCGAAGAATCGAAAGCTATTGCGTTCTATTGTTATTTGAAATCAAAATTACTTCATCGCGATTATTATGAAGTGCTGCTGGAAGAAGTGTTGACTAAACGGGATGATTAATTCTTCTTTATCTCCTGTGCTTTTTTTGCATAGAATCCATTCTGTTGAATGATTTCCTCTAATAATGCATTTGCCTCTGCTTTATTTCCGGATTTCATTAAACTCAATGCCTTGTACCATTCTGCTTCTTCAGAAAATGTAGAAAAGGAGTGATTGATACAACGGTTAAAATTGGTGATGGCTTTGTCGAATTTCCCTAAGTTGTAATAGCATAATCCGCCATAAAAGGATGCATTTAAATCTTCCGGATATTGTTGCAGAATTAAAGTAAAGTTTTTTAAGGCCGACTTATACCGGTTATTGGAAAATTCTTCCATGGTTTCTTTCAGAAATTTCTCATAAGGAATAAGAACAGTGCGTGTTTCGGGTTCGTTATTTCTTGGTGTTGTGTTATCACCCACATTGGCCGGTGTTCCTGTGAGTAAAATCTCCGTCTTTTTAATATCACTGGTATATAAATCGCTGTAATCAATCACTTTTAAGTCGTGCATAAACGTGAATTTCACATTGGAGTGCGCGACTTTTTCTTCCGGATCAGGTGAGAGGTCCACCACCTTTTTTTCTTCAACTTTATTGATGGAAATATTGTCGTTATCTGTAATCTCTACTGGAGTTGGAATGGTTTGTGGTTGATCTTTTAATGTTTTTTGATACGTGATTTGCTCCTTTTCTTCAATCGGTTCAGTAGCTTCAATTTCCTTTATTTCATTTTCAATTTTTTCTACCTGTTGGGTTTTTTCAGGGCTTTCTTTTACGGCAAGTAACTCAGGTTGCTTTTGCTCTTTGTTTTGTAAAAGGTACACAATACCCGTAATGGCTACTACTGAAATGATGGCTGTTATTCCAAAGTAAATTTTATAGTAATTCACTGTTCCGCCTTTTCCGGAAAGAAAATCGGGTTTTGCAGGAACATTTTTCAGTAATGCGGGATTCTTCGAGTAAATTTCAATGGCTTCCATGTTCATTTCATTGGACGCAATTTTTTTCTCAACCGCTTTTAACGATTCTCCCTTTAGTTTACCTGAAAGGTAATCGCTGATCTCTTGTTGACTAAGAGAACCCTGATCTTTTAATATGTCAGAAGTTCGTTTCATGGCTTTTGCTCAATAGAATCTTCAGGTTTCGTTTCCCGTTTTGTATGTGACTTTTCACTTTGTTCAAATCGAATCCGGTGATGTCTGCAACTTCCTGGTAGGACTTATCCTGAAGATAGAATAATTCAATACATGTTTTTTGTTCGGGATTGAGTTGGTTTATTGCATCCGGAAGTTGATTCAAAAGGTCCTCGGTCAGTTGAATTTCTTCCTGCTGTTCTTCCAATAAATGTTCTAACTCATCAATGTCTTTTTCTTTTCCTTGATTATTGCTTTTTCGTAAAAGCATTAAACAGTGATTTCGTGCAACGGAGTGTAACCATGATTTGAAATTTTCGATGGAATGTAATTTAAGATCATGCATTAATTTTTCGAAAATATTCAAAACGGCATCTCTGCTTTCTTCAGTGTTTTTTAAATATTTCATACAAACCGCAAACACTAAATGAGCGTGTCTCTCGTAGAGCACACCCACTAGTGATGGATCACCGACAGAGGAATATTTTTTTACGATTTCCTCATCGCTTTCACCTGTGATTTGTTTTTTTCTGAAGAACATGCTGCAATATATGCAATTATCACTCTTCTGTTTCTCCTTCCGAAGGAGGATTATTGTTGGTTAGCTTCTCTCCAGAGGTCGAAGTAACTCTTGGTTTCAACCATAATCACCCCACTGGTTACATCACCATATTTGGCTGGAACGCCTCCGGTATAAATGGTCAGACTTCCAATAGCAACTCCAGGCAAATGAATATTTCCGCTTGTCACTTTTACACCATCAATGAAATATATACTGGCATCTGATCGTGATCCACGCACATAGGCATCACCGGATTCGGTGACCATAATTCCGCCCGACATGGATGCAGAAAGTTTCTTGAGGTCGCGTAGATTCGGATTGTTTTTAATTTGCTTGTAATCGACAGTTTGAACGGATGTTTCTTCGGGATTGATTAAGGGGTTTTTATAATCAATTACAACAACGTCATCCAACATCTCATTGCTTAGAAATATATCAGGAAGCATGGTGGTTTGATTGGGATTAACCCTGATTTCTATAATTTTTTTCATCCCGGTGTAGGAGATAGTAAGACTATATGAGCCGGGATCTAGCGGTTTAAGTGTAAATCGTCCGTCTAAATCTGTAGTTGTACCGATCATTTGGTCGCCTACCATCACAAACACATTAGCATTCGGTAGGGTTTCTTTGGTTAAACTATCAATCACCTGTCCTTTTACTGCACCATGGTTTTGTGCATTTAAATTTTGTTGTACAATCATCACCATCCCGATGATGAATGTTACGATGTGGATTTTTGTTTTCATGATCTTTTGTTTCTTCATGGATGCACAAAAACAAAAAAATCCATACGGAATGTATGGATTTAAATAAAAAATACTGTAAATCAGTGTCTTATAAAGGTTTAATCTTCTGCGGCTACGACTTCTTTAACTTCAGGGAGCATCGATTTCATTAATTGTTCAACTCCGTTTTTTAGCGTGACCATCGAACTAGGACACCCACTGCATGATCCGCGCAAAACCAAA
Organism: Flavobacteriales bacterium; assembly: GCA_019694795.1. Lineage (NCBI taxonomy): Bacteria > Pseudomonadati > Bacteroidota > Flavobacteriia > Flavobacteriales > Flavobacteriales bacterium. The sequence continues at coordinate 66,691 of JAIBBF010000003.1, forward strand.
TGCACTGTTCCTTCATCGAAACTTTTAAAGTGAATGGCACCTCCGTCGTTTTCTACTGCGGGACGAACATATTCATCGAGAATAGAAATGATTTTAGAATCTAATTCTGAGCTGGGTTGTGCATGAGATGCTTGTCCTAACATCGAGAATTTTTTTACTTCTCCTTCTCCTTTTTTGGGTTCCGGAAATTTAGTTACTGCAAGTACATTTTTTCTGAGGTAGTCAAGAATAAATTCTCTCAACTCCATCGTAATAAAATCCCATGCGATGCTGTCATTTTTGGTTACCGTTACAAAATTGGTGGTGATAAATACGCTTTTTACAAATGGAAATTTAAATAACTCTTCTGCAAGTGGGGATGAATTTTTTGCTTCTTCTGCACTGCTGTATTCTGCAACACCATCAATTTGAACAATGGGTCGGTCGGCCACAAACTTCATGGTTGCGGGATTGGGAGTCATTTCCGCGTAAACATTAGTGATCTTGATATTCTCTTCCATGGCACAAAATTAAGCAATTATAAAGCTGAAAAACAGGATTACAAGTTAAACTGCTTTTTGTTTTGAAATTGGTCTTTTTTTTCGTTAATTTTGTACTATGAAAACAAAGGCAAATCTGTTTAAACACTTCACCCTCTGGGTGATGTTGCCCTTGTTTGTATTCATGAATACGGGTTTTAGCCTTTATAGGCACGATTGCCGCATGAGTGGTTCTTCCTTTTCATTTTTTCAGGCAGAAGATGGATGTTGTGTAAAAAAGGTGAAGGCAGAGAAAAAATGCTGCGCGGTTAAAAACAAAACAAAGCTTGCCAAAAAGAAAAAATCCTGTTGCTCTCAGGAACTGATTACAGCTCAATACCGCTTTGAAGCAACAAATCATTCAAAATCTTCAATCCAATTATTCCCTACCGCAATAGTATTAAGCGAATCTGTTTTTTCATTTGATCTGTTTTGGGACAGTCAACTTGAACAGTTTTGCGACAGCTCACCTCCTGGTTATACAGGGAGAGAAATTCTACTCAAAAAACGACAGCTTATAATTTGAATTTGTTCTGACAGGCAAAGCCTGGTTTTTGTTTAACATCAAAATCTCAGAACATGAAATTTATTTTTTCAGGAGTATTATTGCTTCTCCTGACCCATTTTTCATTTGGACAGAAAATTGAGGGTACTGTATATGGAATAAATAGTTCCGGTAATAAAGAAGTATTACCTGGAGTGAACATTTATTTTGTTCCCGGAAATGTGGGGACTGTTTCAGACTCACAAGGAAAATTTTCTATATCCAATCCCACAGCTGAACCCGTTAACATCGTTTTCAGTTTTATTGGTTATGCGAATGATACACTGCTGATTTCTGCTTCAGATACCACACTCGAAGTGATATTGAAAGAATCAAGGATATTGGATGAGGTCTCCATTGAAGTAACGCAATCGACCACTCAAATTTCTATGCTTAAGCCGGTGAATGTAGAAGTAATTGGCCAGGGAGAAATTAAAAAAGCAGCATGCTGTAATTTATCGGAGAGTTTCGAATCGAATGCTTCAGTAGATGTAGTTTATGGGGATGCAGTTTCAGGAGCACGCGCTATTCAAATGCTTGGCCTAAGTGGAGTGTACACGCAATTGCAAATTGAAAATGTTCCGATGTTGCGTGGACTTTCAGCCAATTTCGGTTTGCAATATATTCCCGGAACATGGCTGGAATCGATTCAAATTACTAAAGGAGTCGGAAGTGTAGTGAATGGATATGAATCGATGAGTGGACAAATCAATGTTGAATTTCTAAAGCCGGAAAACAAAAAATCGGACCGCTTATTTATCAATGCGTATAGCAATCACATTGGTCGCAATGAACTTAACTTTCACTTTAATCACAAGGTGAATGAAAAGGTAAGCACATTGTTATTTGCACATGGTAGTGGATATTTTCTGGAAAATGATATCAATAAAGATGGATTTCGCGATAATCCCTTAAGTAAACAAGTCAATATTCTGAACCGTTGGAAAATTCAAGGAAAAAAAACGGAACAGATTTTTATGATTCACGGAGTGAGTGAAAATAAAATAGGTGGTCAAACCGGTTTTGATCCGACCTCTGATAAGTTTACATTTAATAAATATGGCGTTGGAATAAATACCCGATTGATTGAAGGGATGTTTAAAAACGGATTTTTGTTTCCTTCCTCTTCTACGAGAAGTATGGGACTAATTGTAAATGGCAGGCATCACGAACAGGACTCATATTTTGGTTTCAGAAGTTACGATGGAATTCAAAATTCATTGTATGGTAATCTCATTTTTCAGGATGTGATTGGCAATACGATGCACAACTATAAAGTTGGTGCAAGTTATTTACTGGATCACTATAATGAACGTTACCGCGATTCTGTTTTTTCAAGTCTTGAAAGCGTGCCCGGTTTGTTTGGTGAATACACCTATACCTATCCTGAGACATTTAATTTATTGTTGGGTATACGTTCCGATTTTCATTCCATATATGGACCGAAATTTACTCCACGTGTTCATCTTCGGTATTCTCCCTATGAATGGATCACTTTCCGGGCATCCGGCGGAACTGGATTTAGAACACCGCATATTTTTATTGAGAACATGTCCACCCTCGCCAGTCAACGTAATGTCATTATCTCCGGACCATTATTACCTGAAGAAAGCAGAAATGCAGGTGCCAGTGTTACGCTTAAAACCACTTTGTTTAAACGTGATTTAAGCGTTAATGTTGATTTTTATTATACCTATTTTAAAAATCAAATCATTACTGACCTGGATGAAGATCCGCATTCTGTTCATTTTTACAATTTAAATGGACAAAGTTTTTCTAAGAGTTCGCAATTGGATGTTGACTACTCGCCATTTAAAGGTCTAACATTAAAACTAGCCTATAAACATTACGATATCAAAGCAACCTATCATGATACGCTAATGGAAAAACCAATGGTGCCTCGTGATCGCTATATGGCAAATGTTAGCTATCAAACTCCCTCTAAAAAATGGCGATTCGATTTAATCAGTAATTATTTTTCTTCTTCTCGTTTACCTAACACCATGGGTTTGCCGGATGATATTCGCTTTAAACAGCGTTCCGAGCCTTATTATATTATTCACTTTCAAATTACGAAACTATTCCGAAAGTTTGAATGGTATCTTGGTGGAGAGAATCTATTAAATTTTACACAAAAACAAGCGATCATGTCGCCCGATGATCCATTTGGTTCGCATTTTGATGCCAGTATGATATGGGGACCATTAAACGGACGAATCTTTTACACTGGTATACGTATAAATATTAAACACAAGTAAAAAAGACAATTATGAAAACAATTTTGAAAAGCACATTCATATTATTTTTCCTTCTTACAAGCAGTATTTTATTGGCCCAAAAGAAAACGGAAACTATTGTTATAAAAACATCGGTGGTTTGCGACATGTGCAAGGAGCGTATAGAGAAAAACCTTATTTTTGAGAAAGGGGTTAAGGAAGTAGTGGTGGATATATCAGCAAAAACGATTACCGTTAAATTTAAGTCTGATAAAACCAATGCCGACTCCATTAAACATGCAATTGTAAAACTGGGATATCGTGCAGACGATCTACCTGCTGATCCGGAAGCTTTTAAAAAGTTGCCGGATTGTTGTAAAAAAGACGGTTGCGGAAAAGATTAATTATGGCAATTATAAAAGAAGTTCAAGGAAAAAAACCACAATTTGGTGAGGAATGCTTTATCGCTGAAAATGCGACCATTGTTGGCGATTTACAGTGTGGTGATCAATGCAGCTTTTGGTTTAACGCGGTGGTCAGAGCGGATGTTCACTATATTAAAATGGGAAACAAAGTGAATGTACAGGATGGCGCCTGCATCCATTGTACGTATCAGAAAGCGCCGACCAATATTGGGAACAATGTTTCTATCGGACATCATGCCATCGTGCATGGATGTACCATTCACGACAATGTTTTAATTGGAATGGGAGCAATTGTTATGGATGGATGTGTGATTGAGTCCAACTCAATTATTGCAGCGGGTTCTGTTGTATTAGAAGGTACCCATGTAGAAAGCGGAAGTGTATACGCGGGCATTCCGGCCAAAAAGGTAAAAGAGGTGAATAAAGAATTATTTGAAGGAGAAATTCAACGGATTTCTAATAACTATGTGATGTATTCGTCCTGGTTTAAATAGGATGGCATAGTTTTGGGAATAATCCGGAAAAAATAAAAACCATGAAAAATATTTTTACCCTCTTTCTCTTTTTCATTCTTATGAATGCCGGCGCGCAGGTGCCTGGTCAAAAATTAGTCCCTAAAGCAGTGCTTGATCAATTCGCTGTAGATTTCCCCGGAATTACACCAAAACGGTGGGAAGCAAAAATCGGGAAACAATTTGAAGCGGTGATGATCCACAACAATAAGCCATCCCGCGCACGTTATGATGCCAATGGGAAGCATTTATTTACAACCTATCACTGGACAGGCAATACTTGTCCGGATGCGGCAAAAAATGCAATCCTGGCAACGTTCTCCGGCTTTAAAGTTGATTGGGCTAATGAAGTGATTAATCTTGAAAAGGGGACAGATCGTTTTTTAATTCATCTTTCCAAGCCGGGTCATATTCTTAAGGTATTTGTAAATGCCGATGGAAGTGTGGTTACTGATGGAAAAGAAGAAGAATTTAATGATGCCGGAAATAACTAACTAAATCTTTAGTTGATAAATGGCGGAATTTATGGTTCCGCCATTTTTATTTCAGATGAATGTGTTTGGATTGAATGGTTGTTCCAAAAAATACAGAACCTTTTTGGTCGAACGATTCCGTATCATCCGTGGTAAAAAAGGAAAGCGTCCCATTTTTAGAAATCTGACTTTCCAATTCCGGATGCCGGTGAAAGTATTCTTTTAAACTTTGTGCAACTATTTCACCCTGTGAAATCAATTCAATGTTTTCCGGTAAATACTTTTTGAAGGTGGAAATCAATAATGGGTAATGCGTACAACCCAAAATTATCGTATCAATATTTTTTTCAGCCGGATTTAATTCATCGATGTATTTTTTTACAAAGTAATCCGCACCTTCTGATTGGTATTCATTGTTTTCAATAATGGGGACAAGCATCGGACAGGCTTGTTGATATACCTGAATTTCAGGAAAGAATTTATGAATTTCAATGGGGTACGAGCCGCTATTAATCGTGCCTTGAGTGCCAAATACACCCACATTTTTGGTCTTCGAAATTTTACCGACCATTTCTGTTGTTGGACGAATAACGCCCAGTACTCGTTTGTTGGGGTCGATTTGCGGCAGATCTTTTTGCTGAATATTTCTTAGTGCTTTTGCAGATGCAGTGTTACACGCTAAGATGACCAGCGGGCAACCCATATCGAAAAGTTCTTTTACAGATTGCAGTGTGAATTCGTATACCGTTTCAAAAGAGCGGGGACCATAAGGCGCTCGGGCATTATCGCCAAGGTAAATGAAGTCGTATTGAGGTAATAGCTTATGGATTTCCTTTAATACGGTTAAACCACCATATCCACTATCGAAAACGCCTATTGCTTTTTTGTAATTCATTTCAAAAAAAAATCCCGCGGGATGCGGGACTAAATTTATTGAATTCCGAGATCTTTTTTCACTAACGGAGTGAGGTCGTTCCCTCCTTCGAGATAAACCATCTGAGAGATGTCGAGCACATAATTAATGCCGTTTGCCTTTGCTATTTTTCCAACAGAGGCTTTCACTTTTTCAATCATGGGATTAAGCAATTCTCCTTCTTTTTTGCTTAATTCTTCCTGCACATATTCTTCAAACTTCATCATGCGTTGCTGATATTCCATGATTTCCTGCTGACGGATCATATCTAATTCACCCTGAAGTTTACCTTCTTTTTTATCGCGTTCGTATTCTGTAACCAAAACATCATATTTTGCCTGCATACGCTTCATTTCACCTTCCATTTTGCCTGCAATTTTCTTCAGACTGTCTTCTGCTGTTTTTCGTTCAGGTAATTGCAACATTAGATTTTGAAAATCAACATGCCCCACCTTTTGCGCAATAGCAACTCCAATTCCAGACATGAGGAACATGGTAAATAATAGAATGATCTTTTTCATATTGGTTTTTGTAAAATTATAGTCCTAATTTTTTTAATACAGCTTCTGTTTTGTCAGCTTTAGGGTCTGCATACAAAATGAATGCCGAATTAGCTTTATCGAAAATAAAAGTATATCCCCCGCTTTCAGCAACTTCTTTAATGGCTTTATAGACTTTTTCCTGAACGGGTTTAATTAATTCCTGACGTTTAGTAAATAAATCTCCCGTAACTCCAAAACGTTGCTTTTGCAGTTCTTTAACAGAGCGCTCTTTCATCGCAATTTCATCTTCACGTTTTGCTCTTTCCTGATCAGGTAACAGAATTTTTTCTTTTTGGTAGGCCTGCCACATTTTGTCGATCTCGGCATATTTTGCTTCAATTTCTTTTTGCCATTGTTCCGAAAGATCGTCCAGCTTCTTTTGCGCATCCTGGTACTCGGGCATTTTTTCTAAAATCGTTTGTGTATTCACAAAACCGTATTTCTGTGCCTGTACACCTATAGCGCCGAATCCAAGTAATAAGAAAATGAAAAGTATTCGCTTCATGCTTTGAAAATGATTGTCGAAAATAAGTTTTTTCCTTTATAATTCACCAAGATTCATGCCAATGGTAAAGAAGAATTGTCCTGAACCAGGTCTAAAGCTCGGGTCGCGATCCACTTTATCAAAGCCCCATCCGTAATCCAGACCAAGTAATCCGAACATCGGCAGGTAAATCCTTACCCCAACACCGGCTGCCCGTTTAACGTTGAATGGATCAAAATCCTTGATTTTTTGCCAGGTATTTCCGGCCTCCGCAAAACCGAGCATGTAAACAGTAGCATTCGGATTTAAGGATAATGGATAGCGTAATTCAAGGACGTATTTTGCAATCATCATGTCACCTACCGACTGAGAAACAATTCCGTCTGAATAACCACGCAGTGCAATGATTTCTTGTCCGAAAATAAAATTCATACCGGATAATCCACTACCACCTAATTTGAATCGTTCAAAAGGTGAGTCGCCCACTTTTTTGTTCCATGGTAGCAGGAATCCAAAACCGGTCCGCGCATTAAGCACCAGTTTCTTTTTCTTATCCAGCGAAATAAAATGAGATGTGGTGAATTTCCATTTATTGAACTCCAGCCATTTGTAACGCTCCTGATCGGTAACGGTGGAATAGTCTTTTCCGTTGAAAAAAGAATATGGTGGAGTAAACTTACCGGTAAATGTAATGGTTGAACCTTGACGTGGATAGAGTGGTTGGTCAACCGAATTTCTGGATAAGGTAAACCGGGCTGCAAAGTTGTTTACATATCCATCGGTAAAGGTGAATACACCCTGGTAATTTTTTAAATCGTAATACTGGTAACTCGGGGCTTCCAGATAAACGCTAAAGTAATCGTCGGGCCATTTAAGGCGTTTACCAAAACCTACGGAAGCTCCTGTAATCATTAACCGTTGTTTTTCCGGATCACTTCGTTTTAAATTATCGCGAGATGAATAGGTATGGTATACGTTTACCGATAGGGAATTAGGTTTTTTCCCTCCCAGCCAGGGCTCTGTAAAGCTGAAGTTGTAACCTTGGTAATAGGTACCGGTCGACTGCGCACGAACACTGAGTTGTTGACCATCACCTGCCGGTAAGGGTTGCCAGGCACCTTTTTTGAACAGCTTTTTAATCGAGAAGTTATTAAACGATAATCCTAATGTTCCGATTACACGGCCAGCTCCCCAACCGCCTGAAAGTTCAACCTGATCGGAAGGACGTTCCTCTACGGTGTATTCAATATCTACGGTTCCGTCATAGGGATTAGGAACAGGATTTACTCCAAATTTTTCCGGATCAAAATAACCGAGCTGAGATAATTCACGTTGAGTACGAATGATATCATTTCTCGAAAATAATTCACCTGGTTTGGTTCTTATTTCGCGGCGAATAACATGATCGTTGGTTTTGGTATTGCCTTTTATGGTAATGTTTCTCACACGCGCCTGTTTTCCTTCTACAATCCGCATTTCGAAATCGATCGAATCATTTTCTACGCGAATTTCAACCGGTGTAACAGAGAAAAATAAAAATCCATTGTCCATGTACAAGGATGAAATATCATTGCCGTTGGCCGACATAAACAATCGTGATTCTAAAACGGATTGATTGTAGATATCTCCTTTTTTAATTCCGAGTAGAGTGTCAAGATAGCCCGTTCGGTATTGTGAATTGCCCACCCAGGTGATGTTTCGGAAATAGTATTTTTTCCCTTCGTTTACGGTTAATTTTATTCCTATATGTCCCGGGTCTATTTTATAAATAGAGTCCGAAACAATGTAGGCGTCACGGTATCCTTTATCGTTTAATTTAGCTATGACCTTGTCTTTTTCACCACGTAAATTTGACTCCACATATTTCGATACTTTCCAAAATCTCCACCAGTGTTCTTCCTTGGTATCTTTTAAAAGGCCCTTCACTTTTCTGTCACTGAGTGATTCATTTCCTTCTACCAAAATTTCTTTGATTTTAACTTTAGGACCTTTATTTACACGGATAACCAGAACCACTGCATTATTTAATTTTTGGGTATCTCTTACTTCGGTAATGTCAACCGTGGCATTAAGATGTCCCTTTTCCTTAAAATAGGCGACTACGGTATTTTTAGTAGTAGAAAGAAGATTGTCCGTTACAATTCTTCCGGCATAGAGATCAAGATTTTCTTTTACTTTCTCCCACTCACTTTTTTTGATTCCTACCGGTTTGTATCCTGCTAATCGCGGACGTTCTTTTACGCGGATATCCAGGAAAATTTTATCACCCCGAATTTGAGTTGCATCAATGGCAACATCGGAAAATAATTTTTGATCCCAGAGTTTTTTTATCGCTTTGGTAATATCATCGCCAGGCACTTTTATTTTCTGACCGCGTTCTAATTCCGATAAAAGAATGATAGCCTTTTCTTCAAAGTGAAATGCACCGGTAACGGTGATGTTCTCAATAATATATTCCTTGGGGTTTCCATAATCAATTTCGTTTCCACCCAAAGGCAATACTTGTCCGAAAGAAACAATCGGCAAAGCAATTAGTACAATTAAAAGGAATAGTTTATTCCGCATCAGATTTAAGTTGTTCACTAACCATACCGAATCGGCGTTCTCTGCGCTGGTATTCGGAAATTGCTTCAAAAAAGTTTTCTTTTTTAAAATCGGGCCAGAATGTTTTTGTAAAATAAAATTCAGTGTAGGCACACTGCCATAATAGAAAATTACTGATTCTGTTTTCACCACTGGTGCGAATTAATAATTCAGGATCAGGAATAGCCGAGGTGTTTAAATACGATGCAATGGATTGCTCACTAATGTCATCCGGATTTATTTTTCCGGACTTAACATCCTCTGCAATTTTTTTGCAAGCATTTACAATTTCCCAGCGGGAACTGTAGCTAAGTGCTAAAACTAAATTTATAGTTGAATTGTGCGAAGTTTTTCGAATCGCTTCTTTTAATGCCGAATTGCAGGAGGCCGGTAAATTTTCTATATCACCGATGGCCTGCAAGCGTACTCCATTTTCATTCAGCGTGTCAATTTCCTGAGCAATGGTATTTACCAATAAATCCATTAAGGCATCCACTTCAGCTTTGGGTCGATTCCAATTTTCAGTAGAGAACGCATATAAGGTCAGGTATTTTACCCCCAATTCTGTGGCTGCAGTTAGCGTTTCCCGAACAGATTCAACACCGCTGATGTGACCTACAATCCGTTGTTCGCCCTTTTGCTTGGCCCAACGTCCATTGCCGTCCATTATAACTGCCACATGCACAGGCACTTTACTTAAATCTATTTGGTCTTTAAAACTCATTTATGGTTGACATAAAGCGTGCAAATATCCACATTATTGTCCTTATATGGAAAAATTAAGATTAATTGGGTAAAATAGAGAGGTGGGGGATGTTTTGCCAAAAGGAAAATCAGTTTCGTTTGCTACTGAAACTATAGCATTTATTGGTTTTTCCAAGGCGTACACTGATGCTACCCCCCAGGTAAGCATACCAGTCTTTGTTATTAGGATTTCCCCGCAAGGTCCCGCTTAATGAGCGACCATCCGAAGATTGATTGGCAAAATGTGCAGAAAGGGGACCGTTTTCCCTGGCCAAATCGGTGGGATCTACATAATAGCCCGATACATCATCCAGGTAATCCGTAAAGGTTTTCCGTATTCCGTATTCTAAACCAATACAAATTCGCTTGCTGATGTTTCCCTTCATCCCAATTCCAAAGGGAATGGATAGTTGATTGAGGGAATATTCTTTTTTGCTGTTTAAACTGGAGCCTTGTCCTTCGGTCCCCAGCGACTGCAGGTCCACCCAATTGTCATTGAGTTTTCCCTGTGGATTCATGTTAAAATACATGAGCCCGGTAAAGAGATATAAAGTAGCAGATTCATCGGTGATGTTCCCCAATGAAAATTTTACAAAAGTCATTTCTACGATGGGACCAATTTCAATAATTCTGGATCTGAAACTCAGGTTGCGGGAAGCAAGATTAGGATTACTGGATAATGAATCTGCGCCACTTACCATTCCGTAGGTAGCAGAAAGTCTCCATGCAAAACGACGATTTAAATTGTTGCGAAGAAATATTCCACCAGACGCATGGAGTTGATTAAAGTGTTTATACGGATTCAAATCCCCAATATAATAACTCCCACCTCCGGTGATGCCAATTTCATACTGTGCCAAACTCGTTCCATAGGAAAGAGAAAGGAGTAAAATTGAAACCCAGATGCTGAATGTTTTTTTCATCAAAACTTCGGAAGAACAAATTTTCCTTTCAGGAAACGATAGTTAATGGAAAATATTGCGAACATGTACGAATCATTATCGCTTCGGTCACCACGTTGGTATCCGGGACGCGTAGGATCTCCACCAGAGTAGGAAAGTAAGGTGGGATCGTGTTTACTGGGGTCGGCAAAATAAGCGGCAACGGCTCCCTGATTGGCTAATATTGTTGCATTATCAAAATAAACTCCGCTTACATCATCAATATAATCCGTAAAGGTTAACCTTCCAGATACTTGAAATCCAATACTGATGTGCTTATTCATAGCATAATTCAATCCAATGCCAATCGGCAGGCAGATTCCCAATCGCTTATATTTAGCTGGTCCACCTGGTTGATTTTGACCTTCGGTTCCAAGTTGTTGAAGGGAATAGTATTTGCCGTCTACTGGATATTTAGCCCTTGGATTAAAATAAAAAGCAGCAACACCTCCGGTGATGTAGGGACTATAATAACTCCAGTTTTTTCCTTTTGCACCTCTAAGGCGGTACATGTGACCAATTTTTTCGCCAAAAGGATATACTTCTAATTGAAGTCCGAATTCAACAATCGGAGATCGGAAGGATAAATTTCTATTGTTCCGGAATGGTTCAGTGGTTAATGCATCATCACCTTTTAACCTTCCGTATAACAGATGAGACTTTGCTTTTAGTGTGGGAATAATTTTATAGGCATAATCGATTTCCACAGAGGGCCTGGTCATGGAAAATTCAAGATCCTTAATACCGTTTGTACCTATCGCATTGGCTCCACCAAGTTCTCCGAGAAAATTCGAAGCGCCTACACCGATTCTTACCTCGTGACGGTAAAATTTCCAGCTCTGTCCTTTACCGATAAAGGAAGTGCTCAATAAAATCAGTATTGCAAGTAGTCTTTTCAAGATGTATAAGCGACCCAAATATAATAAAAATGAGTAATTTAAGGAAAGGAAGAAGGTTAAGGGACTATTAGTTACGCTTATCGATCCCCCACATCAGTTTATTTCGAATTGTTCCGAAGAAATTCTGTTCACTTAACTGTATGAGCTTGATCTTAAATTCCGCTTTTGTGATGATGATTTCATCTTCACTGTCAACATTGTAGGAGCGGGAATCGAGGGTAGCTAAAAAATGCTTGGACCGGCCCTCAACTTTTAAACGGATTTCTGAGCTATCGGAAACAATTACGGGACGTACATTCAGGTTATGGGGGGCAATTGGCGTAATCACAAAATTATCTGAACCTGGAGTTACTATGGGACCTCCGCAGCTTAGCGAATACGCAGTAGAGCCCGTGGGTGTTGCTATAATCAATCCATCTGCCCAATAGGAGTTTAAAAACATATCGTCGATGTAGGTATGGATGGTAATCATTGAGCTGGAATCCTTGCGATGTAGGGTAAGTTCATTCAGCGCAAAAGCATGTTTTCCAAATACATTTTTGGTGGTATCCACATGGAGTAAAGCACGTTTTTCAATGCGGAATTCTTTTTCAAAAAGAGAGGTTATGGCCCGCTCTATATCCTCTTTGGAGATGTTTGAAAGAAAACCTAACCGCCCTGTATTTATTCCTAAAATCGGAATCCCTGAATCCTTAACAATTGAAACGCAATCCAAAATAGACCCATCGCCTCCAATGGAAATCAGGCAATCCACCTTGTTTTTTATTTCAGTATGCTTGGTAAAAAGTTTGATGTCGCTTTTTACGTTTACGCGGGGACGTAAATAGGAATTGAATGCTTCGAAGACGTATAGCTGCGTTTTTCTCTTACCCAATTCATCAAAAAGAAATTGAATAGGAGCAATAAAATTGTCGTTGAATGAACGCCCGTATATGGCAATGTTCATGTTAAATCGGTTTGATGAAGTGTAGAAAGAAGCCGTGCTCCAATTCTTTATTTAAAGAATACTCAAATCTAATAACTTTATCGTAAAAGCTAACAAAATCGAGACCTAATCCGGTGCCGTATAAAAGATTATTGGAAAGTGGATTCACAGCATAATACCGTTTATCTACCACATACCCGGCATCGATATACAGATTCAGATAAAAAGCATAATGAACTTTTGCAAAATTGGTGTTTTTAAGCATTTCAATGTCGTGCTCTTTCGGACCAAAAATCCTGTATTTAAAATTGGATTTAAAGAGACCAAAATGCTGACCATCGATAACGTAGTATTCGTATCCCCTGATGTAATTGGTATAACCTAATCCTTCCTGGAAAAAATAAGGCAAATCCTTGGTTGGAGTTGTTTTCACTTTGAATTGAGAAGCAAAAAACAGATGTTCGGCCAATTGGAAAAAATCATTCCGGGTTAGCGTCAGGTGTAAAACATTTGGACTATGAATCCCAATATTTGCGATGCCTTGTTTTACAAGATCAACCTGTGTATAATGTCCGGTTAAGGGATAACCTTTATTGTCGCGTTTATCAAATTTAAAAGTGTAATAAAGTGCCAGATATTTCATCTCGGTACTATTGTCTTGCAAATAATTATTCACCTGATGGGTGATGGTATCCAAAATCCGGGTATGGTTAAAACGCAATTCTGCATTGTTCATGGAATAGAATTTTCCCCTGAACGAAAGATTCAAACGCAAGGATAATTCATCTCTCGAATTGCCGGTTATTCCTGTATAAAAAAGTCGCTTATTATTAAACGTTCCTACGGTAATCTCATTGTTCTGAACATAACTGGCCCAAATGCCACCACCTAAATTCTGTTTTTTGGTGAGGTAGGGAATACGATATGTAGCAGCAAATTCTTTTGAATAGCCAAGCTGAATTTTTGCACCAAGATCTTCATTTCGGCCCCGGAAATTTTTCTTAAGTACTACAAGACCGTAATTGGTTCGGGAGAAATCCTTATTTAACCACCAGGTATTAAAGTTGGGATCGGCAAATTGAAAAACAGGAATGGGCCATAGGTAAAATCGTTCTTTTAAATGGACAATAATATCTGTATAAACAGAATCCACCGGATAGGAAACAATATCTACATAATTAAAAAGAAGTGTGTTTACCAGGTTCGATTTTGAACGTGATAAAACAGCATTAAAGTTGTTTTTTGAGATGGTATCTCCACTTTGAAATGTAAGTTCCCGTAGAATAATAGACTCTTGCGTTTTCCGGTTTCCAGCAATGGAAACGCGTGCAATTACGGTGTAATCGGAATTTTGCGCAAAGCTTACATCCTGTAAAAGTGCTGCTGTTATACTCAGCAAAATAAGCAGCGCTTTTGGCATTATTTACATTTTTAGATAATTCATTAAAGCGTCGTAACGGGTTTTCAGATCGTCGAAATAATCGGAGTCAACCTGAAATGCCGACTTAATGAAATAATTATAACGTTGAAACGTCTGCAGTATTCCGGAGACGTCCGTCTTATTGATTTTTAACGTAACATCTATCGTTCCGTTTTCAGGATTGTTGTTTAAAAACACAGAGAGGATTCGTGCATTATTTCCCTCTACAATTTGGGCAATTTGCGATAAGGAATAATCCTGATAATTGACTTCTAAAATCAACACGCTTCCGGGTTCTGTAATTGAAGAAACAGACCCGATTTTTTCCATCAGATTACTCATGGAAATCACGCCTAAATAGTGTTTGTCTTTATTCAAAACCGGAACAATAGAGAGGCGGTTTTCATTCATGATTTTTATCGCATCGTAAATGTGTTGACCTTCGGTTACGTGGATGTCGTCCAGTTCAAGATCTTCCAATTGTTCACCAATGGTTTTTTCCGGACTGTTCAAATCAAAAATGTCGGCGTCTGCTACCAAACCGAAATACTGACCATTATCTACCACCGGCAGATGAGCCACTTTAAATTCATCCATCCATTTCAGCGCTTTGGTTCCCGTATCGCTAAGTTTGATGGGTGGAATGTTTTCAGATATCAGGTCTTGTGTAAGCATAAAGGTCAATTATCAAATACCGTGCAAAAATTAAAACTAAATTTGCAGGGTTAATTCTACAAAAATAGGAAATCCTATGACAAAGCTGAGCGTGAATGTAAACAAGGTGGCCACCTTAAGGAATTCAAGAGGGGGCTCAATTCCAGATCCGGTTCAGGTGGCCCTCGATGCCGAGCGATTCGGAGCACAGGGAATTACTGTACATCCACGACCGGATGAACGCCATATCCGCTATGCTGATGTTCGAAATCTGGCACCATTAATTTCTACTGAATTCAACATTGAAGGAAATCCAAAAGAAAAGAAGTTTGTTGATTTGGTGTTGGATGTATGCCCTCACCAGGTGACATTAGTTCCGGATACAAGCGGACAATTAACTTCCGATCATGGGTGGAATACTGTAGTTGAACAGGAATATTTACGGGAAATAATTGGGTTGTTTAAATCAAAAGGGATTCGTACCTCCTTGTTTGTAGACCCGGAAATAGAAATGGTGGAAGCAGCATTTACAACAGGTACAGACCGCATTGAATTATATACAGAAAGTTATGCTGCTAATTATTCGAACAATCGTGTCAATGCTATTCAGGCGTATAAACTGGCTGCAATTCGTGCCAATGAATTAGGATTAGGTGTAAATGCCGGACATGATCTAAACCTGGAGAACCTTGCATTTTTTAAAGAGCAAATTCCCGGTTTATTAGAAGTTTCCATTGGGCATGCTTTAATTGCAGATGCGCTTTATTTCGGACTTCAAAAAACAATCGAATTGTATTTAGAAAAATTAAAATGAAACTACATTTCAAATCCTTCGGAGAAGGAAAGCCTGTAATTATTTTACATGGACTTTTTGGTTCTTCCGATAATTGGCAAACGCTGGCAAAAGTAATTGCAGAAAAATACAAGGTTTATCTGGTAGACCAACGAAATCATGGTCATTCTTCACATGTACCCGAAATGGATTATGGCGTAATGTGTGATGATTTGTTTGAATTGATACAAGATGAACAATTGGATCAGGTCGGTATTATTGGTCATTCCATGGGAGGAAAAACAGCCATGTATTTTGCTCAGGAGCATCCGGAATTAATACGTGATTTGATTGTGGTTGATATGGGAACAAAAAAATATCCACCCCATCACCAGGTGATTTTTGATGCCTTATTGGGAATAGATCTGGATAAAGTCACTATGCGAAAACAGGTGGAAGAACATCTTCGTTTAACGATTCACGACAATGGTGTAATTCAATTTTTATTGAAGAATTTATACTGGAGTGAAAAAGAAAAACTCGATTGGCGATTCAATTTACATGTTCTCTACAGAGAAATCGACAGAATATTAGATGCAGTTCCTCCGGGTAGAATCGATGTGCGGACTTTATTTATTCGCGGAGAAAAATCGAATTATATTTTAAATACAGACTTTCCTTCTCTTGGAGAGCAATTTCCGGGATGTGAAATAAAAACAATTATGGGCGCCGGCCATTGGGTGCATGCCGAAGCTCCAAAAGAATTTTTACACGAGGTGATGTCCTTTTTAAGTTGATTTATTTCACTTCCTTTTTGAGCATCAGATAAACCGGAAAGTGATCCGCATATCCGCCGGAATAAGTTCCGCCCGAATAGGTACGGAAGGGATAACCTTTAAAGTTTCCATTATCCTGCCTTAAAAATGGACGGTTAAACACTTTGGCCGAATGGAAAGAAAATCCGGTTTGATTTTGAATTAAAAGTGAAGAAGTAATCAAGAATTGATCAAATAAATTCCAGCTATCATTATAAGCCAGAGATCCAATTCCATTTTTATACATGGCATACATCGGATTATAAAGCTGCGTTCCTGTTGAGTCAGTTTGTTTTCCATATGCACCGATATGCTTATAAACCGAAGCATTTACCGGATCGTCATTTAAATCGCCCATATAAATCACTTTCGAAGCAGGATCTGCTTTTTGAAGTGAATCGATAATATGTCGACCAAGCTTCGCTGCCAATTCGCGTTTGGGCCGGCTCCTTTTTTCACCTCCTCTTCTGGAAGGCCAGTGCGCAACAATAAAATGCATGTTTTCTCCATCTAAAGTTCCCGATACCAATAACTGATCCCTCGACGCAAATGAAGTGTCGGTGGGGTCGCTCAGACGGTACGATTTTGCAGATGTAAGTTTAAAATATTTGGGGTTGTATAATAAAGCGACATCAACACCTCTTCGGTCGGGACCTTCAATAAGTATGGGTTTATAATTTCTGGCGCTGATTTGCGGGTTTTTTACAAGGTCGTTCAAAACGTTAATGTTTTCTATTTCGGCAAGACCAATAACGGCAGGCCCATCCGGATTAACATCTGTCCCTATTTGAGAAATAACTTCCCCAAGCCGATCGATTTTCTTCCAGTAGCGTTCGCTTGTCCAACGGTTGAGTCCATTCGGAAGAAACTCCTCGTCATTTTTAGTGGGTTCATTAATGGTATCGTAAAAGTTTTCTACGTTCCAAAAGGCCACCACGGCGGAATAGTATTTTTTTTGTGCAGATTGAGCAAAAAGACTCAGTCCTGTTAAAGAAAAAAACAGGAGCGCTTTAAATTTTAACATCATAGTATACCAGTGTTGGAGCAAAAATAAGCTTTTGAATCCTTAGTAGGGATCCGATATGGAATTTCTTAACAAAAGCCATGCAATTTTATTCACAGTCCTTCACCGAGTTATCAAATTGTTACCTTTGCCTCAATCTGTTTTTAGGATTAAAAAAAATCGTCCATCTTTGGACTCTCAAAAACTACTTGCCTGATGATTGCGACCTATCGCCATTCGTTATTATTGTCATTATTTTTTCTGACATCAGTAATTGGATTTGCACAAGACGATACTACAAAATTAATACAGCCCGACACCTTATTAGAACAGGGTTCCCGTTTACCTATTTTCACCACCACCGCCGGCGACAATGACGACCAGCAAGAATCGCAGGATATTTCAGGTTTATTACAATCCTCCCGCGATGTTTTTTCTTCAGTTGCCGGATTTAATTTCGGAAATGCTCGCTTTCGTATTCGTGGATTAGGTTCAGATCATTCAACTGTTTTTATTAACAACATCCGTGTAAATGACATGGAAACCGGTTGGGCTTCATGGAGCAACTGGGGAGGATTAAATGACGTTACACGATGGATGGAAGTCCGCACCGGAAATTCAGGTTCACGTTTCGGATTTACAGGTATTGGTGGTTATTCCAATATTGATGCACGTGCTTCCAGCTACCGCAAAGGAAACCGTATTTCTTATGCCTATTCTAACCGTACCTATGCTCACCGTGTGATGGCAACCGGTTCAACCGGAATGATGGCTAACGGTGTTGCAGTAACAGCCTCTGTATCCCGTCGTTTTTCGAATGAAGGTTATATTGAAGGAACGTTTTTCGATTCGTGGAGTTATTTTCTTTCTGTCGATAAGAAATTGAGTGATAAACATACGCTTTCATTTATCGGATTCGGTGCTCCTATTCGTCAGGGTCGCCAGGGAATAGCCACGCAGGAAGCAATGGATCTTGCCGGTTCAAATTATTACAATCCATTTTGGGGTTATCAAAATGGTGAAAAACGAAATAGCCGCGTAAGTCATAGTCACGAACCTATGATGATTTTAAGTGATGTATTTACTATTTCATCCAAAACTCAATTGACCACAGGCGTATTTATTTCGCCGGGGAAATCCGGTCAAACAAGTTTAAACTGGTACGACGCAAAAGACCCTCGTCCGGATTATTATAAATACTTACCAAGCTACTACGATCCTGAATATCCTTCATTGGTACCGCAAATCACGGCCAACTGGCAAAATGATGTAAATACACGTCAGGTCAATTGGGATCAACTATATTTTGCAAATTCTAAAAATCTTTACACCGTTAATAATGCCGATGGTATAGCAGGTAATACGGTTTCCGGAAATCGCGCAAAATATATTGTAGAAGATCAGCGTAACGATGTTACACTAATGGGTGTAAATGCATTATTGCAACACAAATTGAATGAACGTGTACATATTACTGCAGGCATTAACCACACACGACATAAAAGTCATTATTACAAAGTGATTGACGATCTGCTCGGTGCTGATTTTTGGTTGGATTTAAATCGTTTTGCAGTAGAAAACGCCATTGATCAGTCGGAGTCGCAATCCAATCTTGGTAATACTAACAATGTTGTTTATAAGAATGAAATATTCGGATACGATTATAACTTGTACATCAACAAAACGGATGCTTTCGGGCAAGCAGAATTTTCAGGTAAAAAAATCGATGGATATGTATCATTAGATTTGTCCAACACCACCATGTGGAGAGACGGTTTAATGCAAAATGGAATGTTCCCGGATAACAGTTTAGGGAAATCAGAAGTATTCAACTTTTTTAATTATGGAATAAAAGGTGGGGCAGTGTATAAGATTTCCGGGCGTCATTACATCACCGCTAACCTTGCACATTATACAAGAGCGCCGCTTGCAAGGAATATCTTTTTGTCGCCCCGCACCAGAAATCAAACCGTAGAAGATCCGCAAAGCGAAAAAATTTACTCCGGTGATATCGGTTACGAAGTGAGATTCCCCAAGTTTAAAGGACGTGTTACCGGTTTTTATAATTTGGTAAATAACCAAACATGGTTGCGTACATTTTATCATGAGGACTACAACAGTTTTGTCAATTATTCAATGACCGGATGTAATCAAACGATGACCGGTTTAGAGTTGGGACTTCAATACAACGTAACACCAACAGTTCAATTAACAGGAGTTGTTGCACATGGGCAATATCTTTGGACCAATCGTCCTTTGGCTACGGTTACAGCCGATAATCAGTCCCAATTAATTGCCAGTGATAAAACGGTTTATTTGAAGAATTATCACATAGGTGGAATGCCGGAAACCGCAGCCTCCTTTGGTGCAAAATATACAGGTGTAAAAAACTGGTTTGTCGGATTTAATTTTAATTATTTCGCGAATATCTGGATGGAAGTGAATCCGGATCGTCGTACAGCAGAAGCCGTGGAAGGTTTAGTCGTTACAGATCCGCAATGGGGTGAATTAGTAGATCAAACCAAGCTGGATAATAATTACACCTTAGATGCCTATGCCGGAAAATCATGGAGAGTAAAAAATTACTTCATCAACATCAACCTGAACGTAAATAACGTTTTGAATAATCAAAACTTCATTATTGGCGGAATGGAACAACTACGTTACGACACACGTGATGTAAGCAAATTCCCGAATAAATACAGCTACCATTTGGGAACAACATTTTTCGCAATGGCTTCAATTCGTTTTTAAATAAGGATTCAAATAAAAGATCATGAATAAATTCAAATTATTATTAGGATTAGCGCTGGCAGGAGTGATGTCGCTTTCTTCTTGTAAAAAGGATTTTGATTCTCCTCCTTCAAGGGAAATTCCGACAGGTAGCATTATGACAATTGCTGATCTTCGTGCATTGTATACCGGAAGCCCGGTGCATTTTAGCAATGATGAAACGGTTTTTGCAGTGGTTACTGCCGATGAAGTTTCAGGTAATCTGTATAAAAATGTATATATCCAGGATAATACCGGTGCAATTAACATGCGCTTAATGTTTTCCGGCGGATTATATGTTGGAGATTCACTCCGAATCAATTTAAATGGAACAGTGCTCTCTTCCTATAATGGAATGTTGCAATTGGATTCGGTGAATGTCGATAACAATATTGTTAAACAAGCTACCGGAAAATTCATCACACCGGAGGTTGTTTCACTGGATATGATTGATGCGTCTTACCAGGCAAAATTAGTTCGTATCGAGAACGTGCAGTTTTTATCTTCTGACACAGCTTACACCTGGGCTGATGCAGTGGGGCAGACTTCACAGAACAGAAATCTGGCGGATTGTTTAGGAAACGTCATGTTGGTTCGCACCAGCGGTTATGCAAACTTTGCCGGAAGCAATGTTCCTAATGGAAACGGATATCTCATTGCAATTGTTGGGCAGTATAACACCGATATGCAATTGTATGTTCGCGATCTTAATGATGTAAACATGAATGCAACACGTTGCCAGGAACCTTATTTGGACAAGGACTTTGAAGACTTGAGTATTGGTTCCGGTGGTTGGACTCAACAATTAGTTTCGGGTGGTATTTCCTGGACAACTGCCACTTTTGGTATTGATAATTTTGCCAAGGTTACCAATTACAATGGTGTAGCCAACATTGCATGTGAGTCATGGTATATTTCTCCAGCTATTGATTTGAGTGGGGCAACACAACCTATTCTTACATTTAGAACAGCATGTAATTATGCAGGTGCTGCATTGGAGTTATATATTTCAACCAACTATGATGGATTTTCCGCTCCTAATACGGCAACATGGACCCTCTTACCGGCAACTTATTCATCCGGATCATGGGTTTTTGCTAACTCAGGTAATATCAGTTTATCTTCATATTTAACT
Source organism: Flavobacteriales bacterium (assembly GCA_019694795.1). Classification (NCBI taxonomy): domain Bacteria; kingdom Pseudomonadati; phylum Bacteroidota; class Flavobacteriia; order Flavobacteriales; species Flavobacteriales bacterium. The sequence goes on from JAIBBF010000003.1 coordinate 87,981, forward strand.
TCCGGTGTACACATTGCATTTAAATATACCGGTACCAACGTAGATGGTAAAACCTGGGAATTAGATGATATTTTAATTGATGAACTTTAAATAAATTAATTGCAATCGATATGAAAAGAATTTTATTTGCTGTTGTTGCTACTTTAATGCTTTCACAAGTTGAAGCCCAAGTAGTTTTTTCTACCAGTTTCGAAAACTGGACAGGTGCTGATCCCGACGGATGGAAAGGCTCAAAAACAAATTTTGCTGCAGATAGTATCATTATGGTTACTACCGGTACCATTTACGGAACCAAAGCAGTTCAATTAAATAACACGACTACCAGTCACAAACGTTTTACAACTCAACCAATGGCTGTGACCCAAGGTCAGGTTTTTGAAGTTTCATTTTGGGTTAAAGGAAGAGGAGATGTACGCATCGGTATTTTTGATAGCAGTAATGTAGCTACTACCAGCGGTTACCATTATGCGGCATACAACACGATCAATACTACCAACTGGACTCAATACACACAAAGCATAACTGCGGACACAACATGGAATACCGCGCAGTTTATTGTTTCGGTTAAAAACACAATTCCATCTTCTAATCACATCCAAATCGATTCACTGGTAATTTCATTACCTTCTGCTCCATCTACAGTTTCGATTTATGATATTCAGTATTCAACTGTTGCTCCTTACGATTCACCATTAAACAATACCTCAGTTAATACCGGAGGAATTGTTTCTGCGGTTTATGCATCCGGCTATTTCATCCAGGATAATTCTGGAGCATGGAACGGTGTTCACGTTTTTGATAATACACATACCCCTGCTATTGGAGACAGCATTTTAATCTCCGGAAATGTTACCGAGTATTTTAACATGACTCAAATTAGCAGTATTTCATCCTATACCACTGTTTCAACCGGAAACCCTGTTCATGCAGCTGTGGTTATTCCAACAGCATCGGTTAATCTGGAAGATTATGAAGGTGTTTTAGTTCAGGTAACCAATGCCAATTGCGTAAACGCAAATGCAGGTTTTGGAATGTGGACAGTAAACGATGGCAGTGCAGATTGCAAAATCCATAATCTGATTTATCAGTACACACCAACCCAAGGAAACGTGTATGCGGTTACAGGACCAGTTTATTATTCATTTGCTGAGTTCCGAGTTGAGCCAAGAGACGTTAATGACGTAATCGTTCAAGGATTCGCAGGCGTTGAAGAAGGATCACTATCTAATCTAAACATTTACCCTAATCCGGCATCAGATTTCTTTGTAGTTCAGGATGTTGAAATGAATTCCTCCGTTGAGATCTATGATTTGTCTGGCCGAATGATTAAGTCAACCATCATTTCCAAAGAAAATCAACAAATTTCAGTTTCTGAGTTAAAATCGGGCTCCTATATTGTTTTAGTAAGCTCTAATAAGGGTTCCTATTCGACAAAACTTGTAAAATAATAGACAAATCAACCGCTGAGTTGGAGAAAGGAGGGGCGACCCTCCTTTTTTTTTTCATTATTTCGCAGAGATTGCAATTCCTAAAAAGAGGAGTAAATATTTAAATCTCTGATAAACATGAATTTTAATACCGTCATCTGGCTTTTTCTTGTCATCGAGGCAACTTTTTGTGTAAAATTCGTCAGATAATTGTATTCTCAATTTTCTACCATGAAGAAAATACTACTTATTGTCTTTTTACTGATAGGGTCCTTTACCGGACTTTTTAGTCAGAACAATATATTCAAACCCGATCCAATCTGGATAGAACAGTCCATCCAGCAACATTTTTCATTTGATGCTTTTGTGGCAGCATTAAAGGAAAAAACGGATCACGTGTTGCTTTCCAACGGGAACTATAAACCACTTTTATTAAAACTTTACACTTCAAGCAGAAAGAGAATCCTCAGAAAATATTTTAAAGGGGAATTAAATATTGCCTTTATCGAAAGTGAATTTGAAAAGCAAATTAATTCTATACTTACCGTATTACCTACGCTGAGTGCTTCAGATTTAGATATTCGATTAGCACGACTAACCAATCTGGATTCGGATCACGATCATCCGCAACGTGTACCCGGCGGACCATGCGACAATCCGGATTTTGAGACTTGTAATTTTAATAACTGGCAAATGGTGACCGGTACAGTGGATGGTAGTCAGCCTTATTCATTTACCGGAGCAACCAATACTACATCATTTTCTACGATCAATTCACCATCCAGTGGAACAGATCAGCACTATATCTGCAATGGTGGAACGGATACCTATGGTTTCCCAATGGTATACCCAGGTGGGTCCTGCTCTGCAGAAATTGGTGATTTTTCAGGATTAGGTTACGACGCTTCACAAATTCGTCAAACCTTTTTAGTTTCATCAGGCGACGCAATTCTTACATTGAATTATGCAGTTTGTTTAGAAGATGGTGGACATGCGGCTAATGAACAACCTTATTTCCGAATGAGGGTTTATGATCAGTCAGGAAATTCCATCACCTGTGCAGCCTATGAAGCCGTTGCGGGAGATGGTCAACCCGGTTGGCAATCTTCAGGGATTTGGCAATATAAACCCTGGACAACAGTATTTATTCCTCTAGCACCTTATTTGGGACAAAACGTAACGGTTGAATTTACTGTTGGAGATTGTTCACAAGGTGGTCATGCAGGTTATGCTTATGTGGATGCATCTTGCTCTGCAATGGCGATGGATTTATCTGCGACTGCTGTTTGCGCGGGACAGCCTATTACGCTTACGGGTCCTGCCGGTGCTGCATCTTACCTGTGGAGTAATGGAGCTACAACACAAACCATCTCAACAACTACCCCGGGTGCCTATTCTGTTACCGTTACACCTGTAACAGGGTCAGCATGCGCAATTACTTTAGATACTGTTGTTTCGGCAAGTCCTAACCCAATTGCTCAATTCACCAATAACGGTCCGGTTTGTTTTGGACAGCCTATTACGTTTACAGATCAATCCAATCCCAATGGATCAACTATCGATTCATGGTCATGGGATTTTGGCGACGGATCAAGTTCTACTTCACAAAATCCGACTCATACTTACGCAGCAGGAGGAACCTATACGGTTACATTAACCGTTTCAACCCCTGCTGGATGTACGAATTCCACTACGGCAAACATAACACAGGCTCCTCAGCTTACCTTGCCCACTTCTTTCGTAGATGAAACATGTGGTCAATGTGACGGAGTTGCCATTGTTGCACCACAAGGAGGCACATCACCTTATTCATACAACTGGAATGGGGCAGGACCTAATGCTCCTTCGATCAACAATCTTTGTTCAGGAAATTATCCGGTAACTGTAACCGATAATATGGGTTGCACGCAAACGGCAAGCGTTGCAGTAGGAAATGGAGGAGGATTATCTATCACTTCTATTACATCTACACCAGAACAATGTCAGGGTGATTGCTCCGGTACAATTACAATTACAGCTCCTGGAGCAACGCAGTTTTCAATCGATGGAGGAGCAACATTTACTGCCAGTGGAAATTTTGCAAATGTTTGTTTTGGGAATTACAACGTTGCTGTAACAAATGCTTCAGGATGTAGTGCAACCGGAACTGTTTCAGTAACGGCACCTAATCCTATGACATTAACTGCTACCGGCGATACCTTAATCTGTATTGGAGGTACAGCGGTAATTTCCGCTTCTGTAGTTGGTGGTACTGCTCCTGTAACTTTAATTTGGGACCAGGGCTTGCCTAATGGTTCTCCACAATCTGTTTCTCCTTCTGCAAATACAACTTATTCAGTTTTTGCACAAGATGCGAATGGATGTACTACCACTCCACAAACAGTAGACGTAACAATCAACCCTCCTCTAAATGTTATTGCATCGAATGATGTGAGTATTTGTCCAGGACAAAGCGCTTCAATTTCTGCCAATGCATCTGGTGGAAATGGTGGACCTTACACGTATGTTTGGACCGATGGAAATGGAAATACCTTGAATGGACAAAACCAAACGGTTTCTCCTTCTGCAAATACTACTTACACAGTAACGGCAACCGATAACTGCGGAACACCATCTGCAACCGATCAGGTGGTGGTAACAATTAATCCTGTACCGGTGGTAACCTTTGTTGCCGATCAATTATCAGGATGTGTTCCATTAGCAGTAAACTTTACCAATACAACTGATCCATTGTTAACCAATAACTGCAGTTGGGATTTTGGTGATGGAAGTACATCTAACAACTGTGTCAGCTCCCACGTGTTTACACAAACAGGATGTTTCGATATCAGTCTCACTGTAACATCGCCTGATGGTTGTGTTGGTTCTTTAACCGTTCCTTCCATGATCTGTGTGTACCCTTACCCGGTTGCAGATTTTAATTTCGGACCCCAACCGGCAAACATCCTCGATCCTGAAATTGATTTTGTGGACGCCTCTTCGGGAGCATCTACTTACCTGTGGGATTTTGCAGGATTAGGAAGTTCTGCATTAGCCAATCCAACATTTGTTTTCCCTGAAGATGAACCCGGATCTTACAATGTATGTTTGCATGTAGAAAACCAATACGGATGTGCAGATGATATCTGTAAAATTGTGGTGATCGATGATTATTTCACTATTTATGTTCCAAATGTTTTCACACCAGATGGTGATGGTCATAACGATTTCTTTTTCCCTGTTATCGATGGTTATTTAACCGGATCTTACCAGCTCTATATTTTTAACCGCTGGGGTGAGATAGTATTCTCCTCAACGGATCCGTCTGTGAGTTGGGATGGTTATAACAAAGGACAAATGAGCAAAGAGGATGTTTACGTTTGGAAGATTATTGTGAAGGATGCTACTGAGAAAAAGAAAAGGACATTTGTTGGACACGTGTCCTTGTTAAAATAATCAGCGATAATGATTAGTCCTCCTCTGATTTAGAGGGGATTGGTCGTTATAAATATTTCATTAAGCCATTTTTTTTCGGCTTTCGTCTGGCTTTATCGTTTTTTTACCTTATTTTTATTGGTCGAATCGAACCATTGCCATGAGAAAATTTCTATTTGGTGCTATTACATTTTTGATGCTAGCCCTTCCGGGAAAAGCACAGGATGTTGGGATTACATCTATCATTTCTCCCGTAAACGGATGCTGTGTTGGTATGGATACGGTTCGTTTGTATCTCTATAATTATTCTTTATTTCCCATAGGTGGAAATTTTAATATTTGTTACACGGTTAACGGCGGTGCTCCTATTTGCGAAACCATTTTAACCAGTATTTCCCCCAATGCATCTTATCTTTTTGGATTCAATACGCAATGGAATTTTCAATGCCCGGGCTCATATCAGGTTTGTGCAACGGTTACTTTTGCTGGGGATGTCAATCTGGCAAATAACTCTTTATGCCTCAACATGGTTTCAGATACTTTTGTTGTAGGCGGTAGTATTGTTGGGCCTGATACTGTTTGTGCCCTTGCTAATAACGGAGTGATGGTACTGCAGGATAATAATCATAATGACTCATTGTTATGGCAGTTTTCCAATGATGGATTTATCACTTCTGCAAATACGCCAAACGACTCCGCTTCTTATTTATTTTCAGGACTCACTCAAACCACCACTTTCCGTGTTTTTGTAGATGGCGGATATTGTCCTGATGGGTATTCAACAACACATACTATTAATGTGGATCAACCTCCGGTTGCAGGTACACTTCTAAGCAATATGAATGTTTGTGCGGGGAATAATACCGGGCAATTGGATATGGTCGGCGGATTTGGGGATTCGATTTTTTGGTCGAGTTCTATTGGAGGACCCTTTACTAATTTTGCCAACGATTCCAGTTCATACACGTTTAATAATCTAGCTCAAACTACCCAGTTTCAGGCCTGGATAAGTAACGGTGTTTGTCCACCCACTGGATCCAATATTATTACCGTCACCACCGATCCGCCAACGGTCCCTGGAACAGTAAGCGGGGCAACAGTTGAGTGTTTTGGCGTAAATACCGGTTCTGTGAATCTACTTGCCAATAATGGAAATATTTTAGGATGGATTTATTCCTCTGATAATGGTTCCACCTGGCAGAATAACTCCAATACGACAGCTATCCTAAACTATACCAACTTAACGGATACTACCATTTATTGCGCGGTGGTACAAAGTACCGGTTGCCCTGCAGATACATCAGTTTGCGATACGGTAATTGTCGTTCCATTGCCTGTAGCTGATGCTGGAGTGGATGATACTATTTTTATTTATGATCAAACACAGTTGATGGGTTCGGGAGGATTATTTTACACCTGGACGCCTACCGATAGTTTATCTGATCCGAACCTTTCAAACCCATTTGCAAAACCTTCAGTTACTACAACGTACACACTAACCGTAACAGATGCATACGGTTGTTTTGATACAGATGATGTTACCATTTTCGTTATTGATACTACAGCTCCCCCAACTCCCACAACTATAACTATTACAAATTATATTTCCGTCAATGGAGATGGACTAAACGATGTTTGGAACATTATGAATATTGAATACTTCCCGGATAATGAGGTGATGATATTTAATAATCAGGGAGAAATTGTATATGAAAAATCAGGATACGATAATACATGGGGAGGAACCTATAATGGGGACAAACTTCCTGACGGCTCCTATTTTTATGTAGTAAAAGTGAATAGTTTAAATCAAAAAGTAAAAGGCGTACTTACGATTACAAGTAAATGACATCCTACATCCGACATAGCCTTTTATTGCTTTTGCTGATTATTTCCCGCACTGGTTTTTCCCAGCAGGTTCCTTTGTATAATCAGTATTACATTAATCCGTTTGTTTTAAATCCTTCCTTAAGCGGACACGATGATAAAACCAATGCGTATTTCCTGCGCAATCAGAAATACCTGGGATTTGATGGTGGTAATGTCACCAATATTTTAACGGTCGACGGTAAAGTATTTACAGATAAAATTGGATTAGGATTAACCATCTTTAATGATCAAATGGGACCCGCCATTTCACAAGGAGCCGGATTGTCATTTTCTTATAAAGTAAATTTTCAGGAAGATGTCGCTTTAGGTTTCGGGATGTCGGGCGGAGTAACTGACCGAAGATTCGATCCGAGTAATTTGGTGGTGAAAGACTGGAACGATCCTACCATTCAGTATGTATTTCCATCACGCAAAACATATTTCGATTTAACAGCGGGATTGTATTTTGATTATAAAAAGTTTCAGGTTGGTGTATCGGCACCACAATTACTGGCCAACGATATTAAGTTAGCTATTGACGGATCACATATTTTATCCCGCCATTATTTCATGCACATGAAATATGATTGGATGGTTTCTGAACCTTTGAACCTCTCCATTATTCCATTTGCAAAAGTAATGTATGTTACCGGTGCACCTTTACAGTATGATATCAATGTAAGTGCAGACTTCAAGAATATTGGTTGGGTCACTGCAACATATAGAAGCAATTATTCAGTTGGTGCTAACCTGGGAGTAAGAATTAAAAAGAACCTGATGTTGGGTTATTCCTACAATTTTGTAATGAATAATACCAATGCCTACGGCCCCGTAAATCAGGAAATATTGTTCGGATATTCTTTTGGAACGAAGAGCAACGACAAGGAGAAGAAATTACTTGAAGAAGCTCTGAAGGAAAATGAACGTCTGAAAATGGAGCTTCAGAAAAAACAAAATGAAAACGATTCTCTTGCCAGAGAGAAAGCACGAAGTGAAGAAGAATTGAATGAAAAACTTCGTAAGCAAGAGGAATATTATAACGATACGGTAAACAAACTCAACGAAGAGATACGCAAGCTGCGTGAGCAGAAGAAAACGGTTGAAGAAGTTAAAACGACCAATACAACCGACGATAAGTTGATCCGCAGAACGGATAATGACCATTTTGTTGAACTCGATAAAACAACTGAATCACCTAAGGGGTACTATGTAATTGATGGAGCATTTGGTCAACTTTCCAATGCAGAAGAACATTTCAACGAAATAAAAGCCAACTTCCCTGAAGCACGAATTATATTTAACGAGAGAAATCAGTTGCACTATATTCTTCTGACCTATTCAACGGAAAAGACCAAAGTATTCGACACGCATAGAAAGTCGAGAGGTCTTGGGCTGGAGAAGAGCTGGATTCTTGAGTACCGTTAATCGGAAGGCATCCTTTAATTCCCTTGTTTTGTCATTTCCCGGTCACCGTTGCCTAGTTGGTCGACAATTTACCGATTTAGATATGAAGGGGTTAGCCCTTTATTTTGGGGTATGACCAAAAATGTCGTCCTATTTTTATAACCTATAATTGTTAATAACGTATGATTTGGCTACTTTAGAAGGCTTATTTCCTTAATGTTTGCGGTGGGGATTGGGCAAGCTCAAGTTGTTAACAACTTTAAACTTAACTATGAGAAAAACTCTACTCGGACTGCTCCTGATCAGTGCGGCCACAAGCGGAGCGTTTGGACAAAACATTTGTTTACGTGCCAACAACGATTTTACATCTGCCAATGGAACCAATGGGGTAACCAACCCTAAATTCTGTGCAAAAGGAGATTTTAACGGAGATGGGATTCTTGATGTATTAACATCAAATCCGAACGTTACCAATGTTTCTTCTGTTTCGGTATTTTTCGGACAAGGCAATGGATTATTCACGTTCCAGGACACCGTAACCATTACCCCATCCGCATCGAACGCACAGGCACTTGCTGTTGCTGATTTTAACAGTGACGGTAAATCAGATTTTGTGGTGGTTAAACGTATTAGTACTTCGTCCAATGTTCGTGTGATGGTTGGAGATGGCACCGGAAATTTTAATCTCTATGCCGATCTTTCTGTTGCGTCTTTATTGTTGACTGACGTCGTAACCGGCGATTTTAATAATGATGGCAGTGTTGATATTGTAACGTTTGCAGCTTCATCTCCGGGTACTCTTACTTTTTTTGCAAATAACGGAGCAGGCTTTGATGCCGGAGTAAATACAGCTCCAACTTTTACCGGTCTTGGATATTATGCAAAAGCTGCACAGGTTGATGCTTCAGTAGATAATAATTTAGATGTAGTAATTACACGAAATGGTTCCGATCGCCTCACCTTAATGCGAGGAACAGGAACAGGAACATTTACTACAGGCTTTAATATTTTAATTGGTACGGCACCGCGTGATTTGGATCTTGGAGATTTAAATGGCGATGGATTCGTTGATGTAGCTGTTGCTATGAGTGGATCCGATTCCGTACATGTTGTTTTCACCAACGGAAGTGGTGCAGTGACTTCTATTTCCAGATTCCGCTCCGGTGGAGATGGTCCTCAATCTTTATCCTTAGTCGATATCGATAATGATGGCGATAAGGATATCGTTGTTGCTAATCTTACCGATTATGTTGTTGGTTTATTAGTTAATGATGGAACAGGAAACTTTACCTTAAAACGATACGAAGGATTTAAAGATCCGCAAGAATTAATTGTCGGAAATTTCGATAGCGATGCATTTGCGGATGTAGTGTTTACTTCTGCCGGTACCAAATCGCTCATGTTTATGGGGAACAATGGTGCAGGCGGGTTTAATTCCTATAACAATATTTTTTATCCCACATTTACCGCCCTTCCCAATGGGTCCACCTCCGGTGATTTTAACGGGGATGGAAAAACGGACGTTGTTTCATCCAATGTTTCTACCACTTCGTTTTCACTTTTTAGTGGTAATGGATTAGGTGATTTCACCTTTGTGGCAAGTACCTCGGCTGGTAATACCATTGCGGGAATTGCATCCGGAGATTTTGACGGTGACGGAAAAAGAGATGTGATGACAGTAGAAAGTACGAGTCAGAACATGGTGATTTATCCAGGTGACGGAGCAGGTGGCTTTAATGTTCCCAGCACTCTAGCATTACCTGGAAATCCAGCAGCTCTAAAAGTTAAAGATTTAGACAATGATGGTGATTTGGATGCTGTGGTCACATCCTTTGATGCATCCGCTGTATATGTATATAAAAATACGGCAGGTGTGTTTTCATTGGCTTCTACTTTAACAAGTGGACTGAACGGTTCAAACTCTACTTCCATATCTGAATTCAGTGGAGATAATATTCCGGATTTGGCTATTTGTAATAACACCAATGGAACAGTTCGTATTTATATCGGAACAGGAAACTGCAATTTTACTTCGGGTAATAGTGTAAATGTAAGTTCCAGCCCGGATATGGTCACCACCGGTGATTTTAACGGGGATGGTTTTAATGATGTAGCAGTTTGTTATGGAACAGGAGGAGCAACCAATAACGATGTAAGTTATGCACTCGGAAATGGTAGTGGAAGTTTTGGTTCCGTTACTAATTTGGACATCGTGCAGGCTAATACAATTTCCTACATTGTCGGTGTTGATTTGAATCAGGATGGAATAACAGATATAGCAACAGCCAATACAGGAACACATGATGTTTCCATTTTAAAAGGTTCATTATCCGGACCCGCTTATCAGCAAGGATTTTTCTCCGGATATAAAAGTGTTCACATTGTTGATGCTTATATCAATAATGATTTAATGCCTGATTTAGTCGTGTGTAATTCTGATGCTACCGGTGGAGGAAGCAGCGTTGCTGTTTTATTAAACCGATCAGCAAAAATCACTAATTCGGGAGCTGATTCTTTTTGTGCAGGAAACTCTGTTACATTAACATCGACCGAAGCCTATTCTTACCAGTGGAATACTGTTGCAACTTCACAATCTATTGTGGTAAATACTTCTAACAATTACACTGTAACCACCGGAAACTTTAACAACAGTTGTTCCAGTGTTTCTTTACCTTATACCATTACTGTAAATGCAGCACCAACTGTATCGGGTGTTTCAGGAAATACCACCATTTGCGCAAGTGCAACTACAACACTAACCGCAAATAGTTCTGCATCTTCTCCAAGCTATCAATGGTTTGATGCTTCTTCGGGAGGAACATTATTAGGTTCAAATGCAAACTATACCACTCCGGTATTGGTTTCCAATACTTCGTATTTTGTTGAGGTAACAGATGGTACTACAGGCTGTGTTTCTTCACCTCGTTTTCAGGTGGATGTTGTTATAGGCGATATTACAGCACCAACTATTTCTGGTTGTCCATCAGACATGACAGTAAACGTTACTGCCGGAACTTGTGGAGCCGTTGCAAGCTGGACTTCACCAACGGCAACAGATAACTGCGGTGCTGCGAGTGTGACTCAAACCATCGGATTGCCTTCTGGAAGTACGTTTCCTGTTGGTGTGCATAATATACAATATACAGCTACAGATGGAGCTTCAAATACATCTACCTGTTCGTTTAATATTACCGTAGTTGATAATGAGCTTCCGGTATTCACATCGTGTCCATCTAACATCACACAAAATGCAGTTGCAGGAACATGTGCAGCTACTGTTTCATGGACTACACCTGTTGCAACGGATAATTGTTCTGCAACGGTTACCCAAACATCAGGAGCCATTTCTGGAAGTAGTTTTAGTGTGGGAACAAGTACAGTTACCTATACTGCAACCGACCCTGCAGGTAATACAGCCACATGTTCCTTTACAGTAACAGTAGTTGATGCCCAGGCACCGGTAATCACTTCATGTCCTTCCAATATTTCAGTGAATGCAAGTGCAGGAATTTGTGGTGCTGTTGCATCATGGACGGCACCTTCTGTTACAGACAACTGCTCGGGAGCTACCATAACTCAAACTTCTGGACCAGCATCTGGCAGTACATTTCCTGTTGGAGTAACTACCATTGTGTATACTGCAACTGATGGAGCAGGATTAACGGCTACATGCACCTTTACCGTAACAGTAACCGATAACCAGGCACCTACTATTTCAGGTTGTCCGTCTAATCAAACATTGCCTAACACCAATAACGTTTGCGGACGAGTTGTAAACTGGACAGCACCAACCGCCACAGATAACTGTACGGGTGCTACAATTACCCAAACATCAGGACCTGCATCAGGAAGTACGTTTCCGATAGGAGTAACCAATATTGTTTATACAGCAACGGATGCTTCCGGAAATACATCAACCTGTTCGTTTTCTATTACGATAACGGATACACAAAACCCAACCATTGTTGGTTTACCAAGTAATATGTCTGTTCCTGCCAATAGTGGGGGATGTACAGGAACCGCCAGCTGGACCGCACCTACCGCTACCGACAACTGCTCTGGTGTTACTATTACACAAACAGCAGGTCCGGCATCCGGTTCTTCTTTCCCAAGCGGATTAACTACCATTACCTATACGGCTACCGATGCTTCGGGTAATACGGCAACAGGTTCATTTACGGTGAATGTGGTAGATAATATTGCACCGGTGTTTTCTAACTGTCCCTCTAACATCACAGCTTGTGAAGGAACCACAGTTACATTTCCAACACCAACTGCAACCGATAACTGTACAGCTTCTCCTACAATTACACAAACAGCAGGATTGCCAAGTGGAAGCGTATTCCCTCTTGGAGTAACCACAGTAATATTTAAAGCAACAGATGCTTCTGGTAACTTTACCAATTGTACGTTTACCGTTACTATTAATGCTGCGCCAACGGTTAGCTTTACTACTCCAGATCCAACTGCATGTGAAAACGATGGATTTATTAATCTCAGTACAGGGGCGAGTCCAAGTGGAGGAATTTTTAGCGGAACAGGAGTAACAGGATCTTCGTTTGATCCGGGAGCTGCTGGTCCTGGTACCTTCTCTGTTACCTACACCGTTACTAATGGAAATGGATGTTCAGCTGCAGATTCAGACAATATTCAGGTATTTGCTGCACCTTCGGTGACGTTTACGGTGAATGATAATTTAGTTTGTGTTTATAATGCAGCCTTCACCTTAAGTGGTGGAAGTCCTTCTGGCGGAAGTTATTCTGGTACGGGTGTGTTGGGTGGACAATTTACGCCAGGTTCAGCAGGTGTAGGAACTCATACAATAACCTATTCCATTACCGATGCAAACAGTTGTACCGGATCTGCTACTGATATCGTTGATGTATCTGCATGTACTTCTGTAGATGAAATTTCCGAAGAGCAAATGCGTATTTATCCCAATCCTACCAATGGTAGATTTGTGGTAGAATTTAATACAGGTATAAGTACAACCAATTTGCAAATATTTAATTCAGTAGGGCAAATGGTGCATATGGTAGTTGTAAATGGAACACGTGCTGATATTGATTTATCCAGCCTGTCGAGCGGAATTTATTTTATTCATTTGGAATTAAATGGAGTTCGGCAAACTCAAAAAATTGTGATAGAACGCTAATGCATTATCTCTAGTTTTGAGTATGAATTATGAATTAAAAATCAATTCCCCGAAACTGTTTTAAACAAGGGGTTTTTCAACTAAAGAATTAGTTATATTATTAAAATCCCGGTTTAGCCGGGATTTTTTATTTTTTAAAGATGAAAGTTGCAATTATTGGATTTGGAAATATTGGAAGAATATACGCCAGATCATTCGTGAAATTAGGATTAGTAGAGCGAAATAATATTTTTATTTCCGCCCGGTCTGCCGAGAAGAGCAAAGAAGAAGGATTTTCTACGCTAAATGAAAATCCGGAATTGATTAGCGTGGCAGATGTGATAATTATAGCGGTTAAACCACAGGATTTCCCCAGTCTTATTCCAAATCTTCAGAATAAATTGCGTCCTGAGCAAGTCGTATTATCCGTAATGGCGGGAGTCACCATTGAACAAATTTCCAAGGCACTTCATCATCCTACAGTCGTGAGGGCCATGCCCAATTCGCCTATTGAAATAGGTATGGGTGTTACTGGTTTTTGTGCATCGCCACAGGTGAATTTAGATCAGATCAGAATGGTCGAACAGTTATTATCTACCACTGGAAGAACGGCGTTTTTTAAGAATGAAGAGTTGATGGATGCAGTTACTGCTTTAAGTGGAAGTGGACCAGCTTACTTTTTCTATTTTGTTCAATGCATGATAGAGGCGGGAATTGAAATGGGATTTGAAGCTTCTGTTTCATCTTTGTTGGTAAAACAAACCATGTTAGGTGCATTCCATTTATTAAATAGTTCCGATTTACCCTTAGAAGATTTAATTAAAACCGTAGCTTCGAAAGGAGGAACGACCGAAGCTGCTTTTCGGATTTTTCACCAAGGGAAATTAAACGAAGTAGTAAAGGATGGAATTTTTGCTGCAAAAAACAGAGGTGCAGAATTGTCGAATTTAATTACACATTAAGATGGAATTAGGAAATCACTATCGTAGAGAATTAGAAATGCTAAAGAAGGAATTAGAGCAGATTTCTGATGATAATTTATATTCAACAGTAAATGGAGTTTCAAATTCATGCGGTACACTGGCGCATCATTTAATTGGGAATTTAAACCATTTTATAGGTTTTCATTTAAAGGGAATATCCTACACCCGTAATCGGGAACTTGAATTTTCGGATCGTGAAACGAATAAAGTTGAACTAATTAAGCGGGTAGATGATTTGGTTTCCTGGCTACCTGATTTTTTGAATACAATTCCGGATAGCGAATTAAATGCTGATTACCCGATTGAATTTTTAGGGAGTAGAAGAACGAAAGGAGATATGATCATTCAAATGCTTGCACATTTAAATTATCACCTTGGACAAATCAATTATTTACGAAGAGTAAACTAGTTAGCTGGGATAAAAACATTGATGAATTCCGTTTTGGCCGGATTCACATTTATCCCTGAAATCACAACCGGATTCAAACTGTTTTTTGCGCAGGCTTTAACTTCGTATTTACCTCCGGAAAGGGAGGAGAAGGAATAATTGCCGTTTTTTCCGGATTTTGTTTTAGCTATTAATACGCCATTTTTCAATAGGCATAGGTTTACACCTTTCATTCCAACGGAATTTTGTCCGCTTGTTACTTTACCCTGAATAATTGCACTACCTTTTTCTTTAACAGTTTTACCTGCGCAATCGCATTGTTCCGTTGGGGAGGAAAACGAGAGGCATAGTCCTGCGAGTACAAAATAGGGCAGGAGAATAAAAAGCGATTTTATTTTAACCATTCAATGGTGCTTAGGTCGATCATGTAAATATCACGCTCACCTACTCCGCCTGGACGATTACTTGACATGAATGCATATTTTCCATCAGGAGAAATTCTGAAATGCGTTTCATCGTTTACGGTGTTGATAGGATAACCTAAATTTCTTGGATTTCCCCAATCAGTACCGGTCCATTCTGCCACATAAATATCATAACCTCCCATCGAATTAAATCCTTTAGAGGAAAAGAAAAGCCATTTGCCATTAGGATGTAACCAAACTGTAGTTTCGTTTTCGGTAGAGTTCAGTGATGGACAAGGAATCGGGGTCGACCATTTCGAACCGTTTTTGGTGGCTTTAAACACATCAGAACCGAATTTCTCACCATTACGTTCACTCACGAAATACAATGTTTTTTCGTCGGGAGAAAGGGTTGGACAAGCATCGAAATACGAGGAGTTAATCGGCTTCGGAAGAAGTTTAGCCATGTTCCATTTTCCGCTTTTCGACATTTTTGAAACAGCTAAATCAGAGCTTTTCGTATAGCGGTTAATGTTTTGTGTAATGTACATGGTTGTTCCATCTGCTGAGATATGTGAACAGTTATCAAATTCATCTGAATTTAATTTACCTTCTACTTGTTCTGCTTCTGTCCATGTACCGTCTTCATTTAATTTGCAGTAAAAAATATCTTCGAAGTAGGTATTGTCTTCGGCTTGCATACCACCCGTACTTTGTGGTCGGCGAGAAGTGAAATAAATAATATTTCCCGCCGGAGCAATAACCGGTGAATAATCATCGAATTTGGAATTGATATGAGTGCCTGCGTTTTTAATGGTAACGTTCAGGGCTTTGGCCATGACTTCTTTAGCAGTTTTTACCTGGCTCAGATAAAAGTCAATATCTGAATCTGCAAGCTTTTCAGGTTTTATTGTGCTTTTGTATTTTTCTAAATGTGTTTTTGCATCATCTAGTTTTTCTAAACGATGCAGCACTTTTCCCCATAAAAATTCTATTTCAGGTGAGGTTGCCGGATCTAAAGCGAATGCCTTTTCTACATATTCCAAACTCAGGTCCCAATGTGAAAGTTCAAAATGACATTCAGCAATTTTAAAATGGGCTAATGCATTGGTTTTATCTTCAGCTATAATTTCACGATAGGTGTTTAAGGCCCCGCGGTAATCGCCGGCATATTGTTTGTTTTTGGCTTCCACCATTTTTGCAGCAATTACGCCTTTGTCGAGTACACTAAGTGTAGTATCTGGCGACGCAAAATTGCTTGCACTTGCGCTATGATAGCCCAAAAACAGAAAACCTGACAGCAAAAGGATAGATTTCATCAGAATGTGTATTTAAACAAATATAACTTAAAATTTCATTTTAAGGCAAGAGGGAAGGACCTTAATCCTTTTGGGCATAGGGGTTTTTGTTGAGGTCCACAATTTCATGCATACCAATGGTGCCGGCAATTACGGCAAGGACGGGCGCAAAAATCACTCCGATATCATAAGGGATAAAGAACATCGCCGAGAAAACAAATCCGTTTCCAATGGCAAATCCGGCATGCTCTCTTACAAATTCAACGCTTTTCTCAATGTTTAATCTCCTTCTTTCATTTACATAATCCATCATGGAAAATCCATAGAAATAACATCCTACGGCGAAAAGGAAAAAGGGAGTAAGAGGTCTTGCGTCAGCAACAAACAAGATAAAAATGTACCATGCAGCGAAAATGGAATATTCCAAAATAAAATTTCCTGTTGCTATCCGTAAGGCTCGTTTAATATCTTTCCAAAATTGAGCCCAGTCCGATTTATACGTGTTTCCGGTGATCAGCAATTCGGTTTTCAAACTCAAATGTGTTAGCATCGGTGATAAAACGATAAACACGATGTATTTTCTCAGTTTATAACCCATCATCACGATTGAGGCCAGAATCAGGTTTTTCATGAGATAATTGATTAACTCCCTCAAACTGTCCACCTCGCTGAAATCAATCTTGCTGATTTTTTGATCTAAGGCCCAGGTTCCCCAAAGTATTAATGCGGATAAAATAAGGGGCGGAATAAAAAAGTGCCATAACCGATTATTGCCCACAAAGCGAATGGCATCCTTGTAGGTCCTGATACCCAGCCAAAAAAGGGAGAAGAAGTCCTTCATGCTTTAAAAATATAAAGAAATTCTGTCTTAGCAGAAATACTTTCAGAATCGCCGTGTCATTCTTATCGTATTACTTACTTTTGCGCTTTGCAAATCATATGGAACTATCAGTTTTAACCGCCATTTCGCCTGTTGATGGGCGCTATAGAAAACAAGTTCAGGAGTTATCCTTGTTTTTTTCTGAAAAAGCTTTAATCCGCTATCGTGTTTTGGTAGAGGTGGAATATTTTATTTCGCTGTGTGAATTACCCTTGCCTCAGTTGGAAGGGATTGATGCTTCGCTCTTTAGTTCCATGCGTAAAATTTATATTGATTTTACCGATGAGGATGCCCTAAGAATTAAAGAAATTGAAAAAACCACCAATCACGATGTGAAAGCAGTGGAGTATTTTTTAAAAGAAAAATTTGAAAAACTCGGTGTTGGAGATCATAAGGAATTTATCCATTTTGGGTTGACCTCCCAAGACATCAACAACACGTCGATTCCCCTATCACTTAAAGAAGCGGTTAATGATAGTTACCTGCCCTTATTGGATACCATTATTGCGCAACTGGAACGATTTGTTCATGAATGGAGAAATATTCCAATGCTGGCTAAAACACATGGTCAACCTGCATCGCCAACCCGACTGGGAAAAGAAATTCAGGTGTTTTCAGAACGTTTAAAATCACAACGTGAACAGCTTATTCAGATTCCGTTTTCTGCAAAATTTGGCGGAGCAACCGGAAACTTTAATGCCCACCATGTTGCATATCCGCAAATCGACTGGGTTGCATTTGCAAATCGCTTTGTAGATCACACGCTGGGATTGAAACGATCGCAGACTACCACTCAAATTGAGCATTATGATAACCTTGCTGCTTTGTTTGATGTGATGAAACGAATCAATACTATTTTGCTGGATCTGGACAGGGATATGTGGACCTATATTTCCATGGAATACTTTAAACAAAAAATCAAGGAAGGTGAAGTTGGATCATCGGCCATGCCACATAAAGTTAATCCGATTGATTTCGAAAATTCAGAAGGAAACATTGGAATCGCGAATGCAATTTTCGAACATTTATCCGCCAAATTACCGGTATCTCGACTTCAACGTGATTTAACGGATAGTACGGTTCTTAGAAATATCGGAGTGCCATTCGCACATACGTTAATCGGACTGCGCTCTCTGGAAAAAGGATTAGGTAAAATTATTCTCAATGAGGCCGCAGTGCACCGTGATCTGGAAAACAATTGGGCAGTTGTTGCTGAGGCCATCCAAACCATACTTCGACGTGAAGCCTATCCGAATCCTTATGAAGCATTGAAGGCATTAACCAGGACAAACACGCATATAAATGCTGAATCCATTGCTTCTTTTATCGAAACATTAGATGTGAGTGAAGAGATTAAAAATGAGCTTCGGAAAATATCTCCGTTTAATTATACGGGTGTTAATTTGATCTCCTGATTGTTGTAACATTTTCCCGGTATTTACTTTATAGCTAAAAAAGGGAATGTTTTTTGTAAAGATATTTTTATGAGAAGAAGTGTAGTTGTATTATTGATGTTGTTCCCCACACTGTTATTCGCACAGGGCATACAGTTTTTTGAAGGGACATTTGAACAGGCTTTACAAAAGGCTAAAAAGGAAAACAAAGAAGTGTTTGTCGACTTCTACGCCGTTTGGTGTGGCCCATGTAAATACATGTCGGGTGCTGTATTTACAAATCCGGATGTTGGAGCTTATTTTAATGAGCATTTTGTTAGCGTTAAAATTGACGCGGAGAAACAAGAAAAAGATTTAGTTGAAAAAACCAATATCGAAGCTTATCCGACCTTAGCATTTTTTAAATCAACAGGAAATGTGTCGTTCATCACCGTAGGTGCACTGGATGGAGATGGATTAATGGAAACTGCCAGTAGGGTGGTAAATTTTGAAGCGAACAAAAAAGCATTTGAAAAAAATAAAAGTGATTTAAAAGCGATGACCAATTACATCACTGTATTGGTTCAGCAAAATCCGGAGGAAGCGAAACGAATTGTTGGCGATTACCTTCAATCGGTTAAAACGGAAGATTGTAAAAATCCGGATACCTGGAGTTTGGTGAGTATTTTCGAAACAGATCCTCAATCGAGATTCTATTTGTATTCCCTTGATCATTTCAGATATTTTATTGATTCCATTCCCGGTTATCAAACCTATTTTACGGAGGTTAGCGGAATGTTACTTCAGGATGCAATTGCCAATAAAGATGAGTCTAAAGTTGCACTTTATAAGCAACAAGCAAGAAAGGCCATCTTACAAATGGAGGTGCCTATGCCTGATGGTTTCGAAGATGAAGTGGATATTTATTATTATTCGGAAACAGGACAAAACGAAAAACATTTGCAATCGCTTGATCACTGGATTATGAATTATGTTTCGGATGTTGAAATGATTTCCAATAACGCCCAGGAGACCATGGATCGTTATGGTGAAAAAGCATTTTCTTATTGTATTAAATGGGCAGAAAAAGCATTTAAAGCAGAAGAAAGCGCTTACACTTACCTTACTATCGCTTACGTTTATAGAGCCAACAACATGAAGGCAGAAGCCTTAAAGAATGCAGAAAAAGCAAGTGAGGTTGCAACTGACGAGGACGACAAGGAATTTATTTCGAATTTTATTGATGAACTAAAAAAATAGTTGATCAGTATCCCACCATTGAATTTTGATCCGGATCCCAAAATTTTAACCGGAAGCAGGCAATAATATCTTTCGGTTTAAGACTGGTTTTTTTCGGTTGGGATAATTCTGGTATCTCACGCATTACTTCCGGTAAACGATAAAATGGTATTCTCGCATTCATATGGTGAATATGATGATATCCGATATTGGCAGTTACCCATCTCCAGAAAAATGACATTTCCATATAACTGGAAGATTCAAGTGCTGCTCCTGCATAGGTCCAGCCTTCTTTATTTCTAAACACTACTCCCGGGAAATTATGTTGTGCATAGAACAGATAAGCGCCAATCATATCGGCCAATACAAAAGGAACAACAATAGCGAGCAACCAGGTTAACCAGCCGAGGTAATAAAAAATAATGACCTGGTAAATGACATGAAGAATAATTGCCAATAAAGAATCCCAGTGTCTTCGAGGTGAACTGCTGAATGAGTTATAGCACATTCCAATAAGGAACATCGAAAAATAACCCCAGAAAATGGTGAAAGGATGTCGACTTCTCAGGTACATTTTTTGTTCAGCGGGTGTGCATGAATTAAATTTTTCGCGGGTCATGATGGGATAAGAACCAATACTCGCCGTAAATAGTTTTGAGTTGTGATTATGATGATAATCGTGCGATCTTTTCCAAATGGAGCTTGGCGCCAGAATATAAATCCCAAAAAGTTGAAAAAGGATATTTGCAGGTTTTGATTTGTGTAGAATAGCCTGATGTTGATGATCATGATAAATCACGAAAAACCTAACCATCACCAAACCGGTGAATAAACTTAGCGGAATTCGGATATAAAGAGGTTCAAAATAGTAAATGCCAAAAATGGACCCACACAAAAGGAAAAGTGTTGAAAGGCTGTAGTACCAGCTTTTCCATTTGTTTTCCTGTGCGTAAGGCTTGGTAGCTAATATTAATTCACGGCCCTGTCTCATTCTTTTGCCAAAATACAAGAAAATTAGGATTGGTTTAAATCAAATTTCCTGACTTATTGCAGGTCTTTTATGCTTCCATCGCTTATGACTCCATAACCAGATTTCCGGCCGGCGACGAATATCTTCCTCCAGCAAGCGCGTGTGCATTTCAGAAATTTCACCTTCACGGGTAAGGGATGGTTTTTCAATCATTTTTTTAGCATGAATCCGGTATCTGCCTCGCTTATAACGGTCGATGGTAATATAAACAATCGGATAATCCAGTTTGCATGCCAATCGTTCTGTGCCCCAGAATACAGGAGTGTCCTGGTGAAGAAAGGTGGTCCAGTACGCATTTTCAGGCGATGGGGTTTGGTCGGCAATAAACGCAGTTACGTTCACTTCCTTCCTGTTCGCTACCATCCCTTTAAATGCCTCCTTCATCGGATACAGTCGATTACCAAATCGAGTTCTCATTTTGTACATCAACCGATCGAAATAAGGATTTCGCAGCGGGTGATAAATGATATAAAGCGGTGATTTACAACTCAGGCTAAAGGTGTTGCCGGCCCATTCCCAATTACCGTAATGGCCCATTACAATAATGACGGATTGTCCCTTATCGTGATATTCATTAAATAATTTTACTGCTTCAGGGGTCGCTTCACATTTTTTCAGGGCAGATTTTTTGCTGATTGTCAATGTTTTAAAAGTTTCCAGCATGAGGTCTACCAGGTATCTGAAATACATCCGTTCAATTTTCCTTCTTTCCTTTTCCGATTTTTCAGGGAAGGCGTTTTTCAGATTGGTGCGAACCACCTGTTTTCTGTATCCGAAAACATGGTACACCAGGAAGAATATCCCGTCGCACAATCCGTAAAACAATGGGTATGGCAATAAGGATATCAGGTAAAGTAATGGCAATGAGAGGTAAAAAACCAGTGCTTTCATGCTGCAAAAATAGAGTTAATTCTGTTTCAATCTCCTACTAAATGCGTTCAGTAACATTCCGTAGTTCTTGCTGTTTTTTGGCTGGATTTTTGCTAATTTTATAATCCAAATCAAAAAATCATGAAGGTGATAATTAGAACTGTTCTGTTGGTGTTTTTGTTGTGGGCGCATAATGCCCAGGCACAAACCGATACACTTGCGCAGGTAAATCCTGAAGCACAGCAGAAATACAACGAAGGTGTGAATGCTTACGAAAGCAAGGATCTGCAGGGCGCCATTGCTCGTTTTACCGAAGCGATTGCCTTAGATGCTAAATTCGAAAAGGCCTACATGAACAGAGGAAGCGCCTATTACGAATCTAAAAAGCTGGATGAAGCAATCAAGGATTTTCAAATGGTAACCACTTTAGGATCAGAAAATGCACATAATGCGTATTTCATGATTGGAAGTGTGTACATGGATAAAAACGATCCTAAAAACGCAGAGGCTGCTTTTTTGAAATCGGTAGAATTGAAAAACAACGATTCAAAATACCAGTACAATCTTGGCGTTGCTCAATTTTTAAACGAAAAGTTCGAAGAAGCGATTGCATCGTATAACAATGCCATTCGTTTAAAACCAGATTACGCCTATGCTTACAATGATCGTGCATCGGCTAAAAAGAAAATGGGGGATTTGGACGGAGCCATTAAAGATTACGAGAGCGCAATTCAATCGAATCCGCAATTGACATTTGCCTATAATAACCTTGGTTCCGTAAAACGGATGAAAGGAGATTTTATTGGCGCAATTCAGGAATACAACAATGCCATCCGCTTAAAGAAAGATTATTATATCGCATATAATAACAGAGGCATGGCAAAAATGGAAGCGGGAAAAATCGACGAAGCCATTGCTGATTTTAATGAAGCGATTAAAATAAAAAGTGATTATGCATATGCCTTCAACAACAGAGCGGCTTGCTATATCAAACAGAAGAAATACAAAGAAGCTATTGCCGATTGCGATAAAGCGATTTCACTTGATGAAAATTATGGCGCTGCCTATTTGAACAGAGGAATTGCAAAAGAAATGATTCGTGACTTAAAAGGAGCTTGTTCAGATTGGGAAAATGCCGCATCTATGGGTATTCAGTCGGGTGAGACCTATTACAACATTTACGGAGTTTGCTCTGAAGTTGAAAAATATAATCAAAAATGAAAAGGGAGGGAATAATCATGAAAAAACTGACTACGCTTTTGTTGATTCTGATCACTTCAGTTTCATTTGCTCAGCAAAAAGATATGCCTTTCGAAAAGGATCTCTTTAAAGATCGTAAAGATGAATTTAAAGAGGCAAG
Source organism: Flavobacteriales bacterium (assembly GCA_019694795.1). NCBI lineage: Bacteria > Pseudomonadati > Bacteroidota > Flavobacteriia > Flavobacteriales > Flavobacteriales bacterium. Next base: position 111,054 of record JAIBBF010000003.1, read on the forward strand.
AAGAGCCTATGAAGAAGGAGTTGAGTTGTTTGAACAATACCAATTTGAAAAAGCAGAAGAATTTTTTGAAAAAGCATATGCTTTTAATCCGAATTATTCCATGCTTAACTACTACCTCGGTGTTTGTGTATTGAATTCATCCTATAAGTTTAAATCACTGAATTATTTCAGAAAGGCTTATGAATTAAATCCGAATGTAAAACCGGAAATCAATTTGTTGATTGGTATCGGGTATCACATCAATGGCGATTGGGATAATGCTACAAAACATTATGAATTCCATAAAAAAGTACTCGATCCGAAAAATGCGGATACACTGGTTTACATCAATAAAAAAATTAAAGAGTGTAAAACCGGTAAAGAATTATCAGCTAAACCTGAACGGGTGTGGATCGATAATCTGGGTAAAAATGTAAATACAGAATTTCCTGAATATGGTCCTTTTATTTCTGCGGATGAGTCCATCGTAATTTATACCGGAAGAAGAAATGATACAGAAGGTGGGAAAAAGGATGAAGGCGACGGTAAATACTTCGAAGATGTTTACTATTCCCAACGTAACCCGAATACCGGTGAATGGGAAAAATCGCAAAACATCGGTAAAAATATTAATACGGAAAATCATGATGCTCCATCAGGATTATCTCCGGATGGTAAAACGCTTTATATTTTCTACGGATGGAAAGGCAATGGAGATATTTATGAATCCAAATTAAAAGATGGTCAATACGGTAAACCCGAAAAGCTATCCAACAATGTAAGTTCAAAAAATTATTATGAATCTTCCGCTTCAGTTTCATTCGATGGTAAAGAACTTTATTTTGCTTCTTCTCGTCCCGGCGGATTAGGTGAGGAAGATATTTATGTTTCTAAGTGGGATGAAAAGAAAAAGGAATGGGGACCAGCAGAAAATCTTGGTCCGGTAGTAAATACCAAATACCGCGAAACCGGGGTGTTCCTTCATCCGGATGGTGAAACCATGTATTTCTCTTCGCAAGGTCACAGCACCATGGGAGGCTTCGATATTTTTGTCACCAAACGTGGTGAAGATGGGAAATGGGGTGAACCTGTAAACATCGGCTATCCGATTAACTCTCCCGATGATGACGTGTTTTTTGTAGTGTCCGGTAGTGGTCGTTACGGGTATTATTCTTCGTTCCGTCAGGATGGATTTGGAGAAAAAGATTTGTATCGCATTACATTTTTAGGTCCCGAAAAAGCGCCTTTAACCAGTTCTGAGGACAATCTTCTTGCGAGTCTTGCCGCACCGGTAAAAGCGATTACGATTGAACCTAAAGTGGAAGTTCAAACGGTAAATCTTGCCATCTTAAAAGGGATCATACGCGATGCACGCACCTTGCAGCCCATTGAGGCGAAACTCGAATTGATCGACAATGATAAAAATGAATTGGTAACTACGTTAAACAGCGATTCCAAAACGGGACAATACCTGGTGTCATTACCCGCAGGTAAAAACTATGGTATTTCTGTAAAGGCGGATGGTTACTTATTCCATTCCGAAAATGTGGATATTCCGAAATCGGCCGGATATAAAGAGTACGAGAAAAATATTGACCTGAAAAAAGTGGAGATTGGTCAAACCATCGTACTGAGAAATATCTTTTTCGATTACGACAAAGCCACTTTACGTGATGCCTCGAGAAACGAGTTGGAACGTTTGATTAAATTATTGAATGAAAATCCAACGTTGCGTATTGAAATCAGCGGACATACCGACACCCAGGGTGATGCTACTTACAATCAGAAACTTTCCGAAAACCGTGCAAAATCGGTAGTTGAGTACCTGATTAAAGCGGGTATTGATCCAAAACGTTTGGAATATAAAGGTTATGGTGAGTCAATGCCTCAGATTCCTGAATCGGACATTTTAAAAATGAAAACGAAATCAGAAAAAGAAGATGCACATCAGCAAAACCGAAGAACTGAGTTTAAAATTCTTAGTAAATAAAAAAAAGAAACCCGTCGCAATGGCGGGTTTTTTGTTTGCAATGAAATCGTTTGTATTTTGGCACATCGCTATGGTTAGAATTCAATTCGTACTCGCATTTATTTTTGTCTGCGGATTTTCATTTGCCCAGAAATCCGTGAACAAATCTTCAGCCGGACTAAAGGCAGATTTTCATATCTATCACTTTAGTGATGCTGAAAGCGAAATTTATTTTAATGTGGCTTCCCGCGATTTAATTTATACCACCATCAATGGTCAAAATCCTTCCGCAGCCATTTCTATTCAATATAGGGTACTCACCATTGAAAATGTAAAGCAAGTAGCCGATAGCGGTTCGCTGGTGCTGAATGATGTGAATGCGGATAATTCGGATAAATTAATCACCAGTTCATTTAAAGTAAAAATGAATGCCGGAATGGATTACCAGGTACGCATCACCATTGGTGACAAAAAACGATCTGCAACCAGAGATTATTATTTAACAGCTGAAAAGAAAAATACAAATGGTCGCCAGAATTATTTATTGCGCGATGGAGGTGTGGTGAAATGTATTCCATTTGTTGCGGCAGGTAAATATGTGATTGAGTCGAAAAGAAATGCAGGACACGAAGCGCAAGTGCGTGTTTACAAACGAAATTACTCGCTGGCACCACCGCCATTTTCAGAACAGCGTTTCCAGCAGTTTAATTATGCAAGCGATTCGATTTATGCAGTTAAGTTTGACGCCAATGGATTAGCGGAATTGAAAATTACAAGTGGAACTTTTATTCATGTGGTAACCGATTCCAGCAGCAGAAATGGATTTACAGCTTTTCATTTTGCTGAATATTTTCCTCGCGTAATGACGCCCGATGTTTTAATTGAGCCTTTGCGTTTTTTGTGCAGTTCAGATGAGTTTAAATTGTTGAAAACCGCAGAAAATAAAAAACTGGCCTTGGATAAATATTGGTTGGATCGTGCAGGAAGTAAAGAAAGAGCGCGCGAATTAATTCGTGTTTTTTACAATCGTATGCAGGATGCCAATCGAAATTATTCTTCTTATACCGAAGGATGGAGAACGGATCGCGGTATGGTTTATTTAATTTTTGGTGAACCCGGTAGTGTGGATGTTTCGTCGGACGTGGAAACATGGACCTATGGTGACAAATACAGTTCTTCGAGTTTGCGTTTTAGTTTTGTTAAAGTGGAAAATCCATTTACAGGAAATGATTTTTCCCTGCAGCGTTTGGCGGTTTATAAGCCGGAATGGTATAAAGCCGTTGATACCTGGCGAATGGGAAGAGTTTATTATTTTATTCAATGATGAATTACGAAGACAAGGAAATTTCCGATTTAATTTTTGGAACCCGTGCAGTGATAGAAGCGGTTCGTTCCGGAAAGGAAATCAATAAAATTATGGTTCAGAAGGGATTGTCCAACGACCTTTTTAATGAATTAAAAAATGAATTGAAAGGAATGGATGTCACCCTGCAATTTGTTCCCATCGAAAAGTTAAATCGACTCACCCGCAAGAATCATCAGGGCGTAATTGGTTTTATTTCACCGGTAACGTATCACAAAGTGGAAGAATTATTGCCAGGGGTATTTGAAAGTGGAAAGGTTCCGTTTTTATTAATGCTTGACCGGGTAACGGATGTTAGAAATTTTGGTGCTATTTGCAGAACAGCCGAGTGTATGGGAATCGATGCGGTAATTATTCCTTCGCGTGGTGGTGCTTTAATCACTTCCGATGCTGTTAAAACATCGGCCGGTGCCTTGCATCGTATTCCGGTTTGTAAAGAAGATAATTTAAAAAAGACCATTCATTATTTATCTGCAAGCGGATTACGCGTGGTTTCCTGCACCGAAAAAGCCGAGAAACAATTGGATCAAATAGATTATTCAGATCCGCTTTGTATCATCATGGGTTCGGAAGAAGATGGAATAAGTGGCGAATATTTAAAGTTGAGCGACGAAAAAGTAAAGATCCCCATGATTGGTAATATTGAATCGCTGAATGTTTCGGTGGCAGCCGGAATGATTATGTATGAAGCCGTTCGTCAACGCATTGCATCCGGTATCTGATGAAATTTATATTCTGCCTTTTTTCCCTTTTATTATTGTTTTCGTGTGGCGAAAAACATCCCTGCGCATGGCTGGAAGGGACATGGCGACAAAAAAATCCTGAATCGGGTTCAGGTGTATTGCATGAAAAATGGGAATACGACGCCCATGGTGTTTTAACGGGAATTGGATATGAAGTTAATGGTGCGGATACGAATTGGTTTGAAAAATTCCAGGTTGTTTTAAAAAACAATGAATGGTTGTATCAGGTGAATGTTCCCAGTCAACACGGCAAGCTGGTACTCGATTTTAAAATTCAAACTGGCGGAAATGAAGATTCTATTGTGTTTTCAAATCCAAACAACGACTTCCCCTCAGAAATCGTTTATGTAAAAGTGAACGAAAATGAAAACAGAATCTATTTGATTTCAACCATGGGCTCGCAACCGATGCAAAGCATGTATGAAATGATCAGATTGTGATTTGCTGATTGTATTTTTTTACGCAATCACTAAAAGGAACACCTTTAATTTTACTTTCTACCCAGGCATTAATGTCAAGGTATTCCAGCAGAACCCGTTCAATCGGATTTTCAAATAATTTATTCAGTTCCTCCTGCATATTCAGATACACATCTCTCCGGTCGAACTCAATCGATATGCGAATCAATTTTTTAAAGTACTTGATTAATACAGCTTCAGATTGATAATCTTTTTCTTTTTTATTCAAATACCTAACGGTGGATTTAATCGAATATTCTAATAAATCCATATTGCCCAATTCGTAATGGATAATCAGATTGAAAACGCGTGCAAAATTGAAAATATCGCGACGAAGCGATTGTTCGTTTTCGTTGAGTACGGAATTAATCCATTGCAAGGATTCCTTGTAATCTCCGGCACCGAAATACGTATAAGAAATGTGGTAGGCAAACATTAATTGTTGTTCCTTATTAATGCGCTCACCGTATTTGTCCATGCCTAAAATAATGTCCTTCGATAATTTTATGGATTTCTGGAATTCACCCATTTTATTGTGTAGCATCAACAAAGCAATATGGGTGGAGGTGAAAATTTTCACTTCCATTTCTAAACTGTCGAATCCTTCTTTATCGCGCAGATCATTCATGTCGTTGATCAATGCAAAGGCGGCATCATAATTTCGTGCATCGATATAGCAATACAATAAATTCGATAAGGTTTTTACATAACGCTTGGCAAGGTCTGCACGTATATGCGGATTTTTATCGAATATTTCCTTTACCCTTCTGAAAAATGTAAATGCATCCTGATATTGTCTGTTGGTTGTTGCACACAGACCTTTGATGTAATAACAAATAGTGGAAGCCCTGGAAGAAAGGGCGGTATTTTTTCCTTTTATGAGATGATGATTTTCAATCTCACTTACAATATTTCTTTCTTCTTCATTATGCGCAAATCCTTCACGGCGAAATACGTAGTTGATGCGTGCAAGAATGATGTGGTACTCGGCCAGGTTGCGTAGTTTTTCAATACAATCCGTTTCTTCTTCTACCAATTCAGTTAAATCTCTGTCGAACTCGCCCGATTCGTAATCTTCTTCTAATAGTTGTTTTTCAATATTAATAAGGTCAAACAAATAGTAGAATTTTTCGTTGTCCTTGGCAATTTTTTTAGCACGCTGCAGGAATTTGTGACATTCCTTGTACAATCCTTTCTTAAAAAGGATTTCAATGTTTTTTATTTCCTGCCGGAGGATTGCACTCACGGAGTGATCGGAATGGTACGAGCGTAGACTTTTTAATATTAACTTATAGAGATGATTCTTCTCTGAAGGAAAATGTTTGATGAAGGTTTCATCTTTAAACTGATCTTTGATTTCTTCTTCATCGTATTCTTCCTGCTTGTCGATGGAGTCGAAAATTTTCAGATAGTTTTTTTCGCCTTCCTGCAGGGAAGAGGATAATTTGAAAAACCTTTTTTCGGACTTCGTCAGTGATTTAATTAAATCAAATAATTCGGTACTCGGCTTCATAGGATTTCTATTATTTGGGTGCCCTTAATTTAGCAATCCCGACTATAAATCTAATAAAAATTGAGTAAACGGTAAGCGGTAGAAATCCAACGGTTTGACTAATAGGAGGAATTCTTCTGTCATTTCCTTATTTTTGAATTATGCTGAACCGTACTCTTTTACTGGTCCTCTTACTGATCAGTATGAATAATGCCTCTGCGCTCCTTAATCCGGTGGTAGATACCATTCCTATGCGCGATGGAAAATGGCTGATGGCCGATGTATATATTCCGGCAGGCTGGACGAGTGGTCCCACTATCCTGATTCAAACACCTTATAACCGATTATTATTCCGGGCAGGACTACCGCTTGGAATTTTACAGAATATTAATTCATCACCTTATGCCTTTGTGGTGGTGGATTGGCGCGGATTTTACGGATCTCTTCCGGCAGCCATTGCCAGTCCAAATCGCGGTGAAGATGGTTATGATGTAATAGAATGGATTTCGCAACAATCCTGGAGCGATGGAAAAGTGGGGACATGGGGTCCTTCTGCATTAGGAAAAATTCAATTTGAAACAGCGCGCGAACAGCATCCATCACACATTTGTGCTGTGCCGCAAGTTGCTAATCCATGGTTTGCCTATGAGGAATTTTATCCCGGAGGAGTTTATAGAACTGAATATGTAGAACAACTGGATGCCTTGGGTTATGGATTATCTGCAACCGTATTGGCTCACCAGGTGAAAGATGTGGTTTGGAATTTTGCATATAATTCCACCAATTACCCTTCCAGCATTAGTGTTCCCTGTTTAATGATCGGAGGTTGGTACGACCATGGAACAGATCCATTAGTCGAATATTTTAATGCCTTAAGAGCAAACTCGCCCATTGCAGTTAGAGACCAGCATCGTTTATTGATGGGACCATGGGTGCATGGAGGACATGGTTCAGCTTATGTGGGATCTTCTGTTCAGGGCGAATTGAATTATCCTGCGGCACAAGGTTGGAGTGATTCACTGGCTAATTTGTTTTTCGATTATTACTTGCGTGGAATCACCAATGGATGGAATACAACTCCATTTGTAACCTATTTTCAAATGGGCGAAGACCAGTGGAACACATCCTCAGTGTGGCCGCCTCAGGGAGTGTCACCGATTAAATTGTATTTGCAAAATGATCATAGTTTAACCAGTGGATTGCCAATAAACAATAATGGAAGTTCTGTTTTTTCGCATGATCCCACAGATCCTTCTCCTACCCATGGAGGCGCAACCTTGCGTGCAGATCAATTGCAGGGACCATACGATCAATCTTCATTAGTAGAATCACGAAGTGATGTGTTGATTTTTGAGAGTCCGGTATTGGGACAAAATGTGGTAATGAAAGGAGCAACCCGTGTTCATCTTTTTGTTTCCAGCGATAAAACAGACACCGATTTTGCTATTCGGTTAACGGATGTTTATCCTGACGGCCGATCGATGTTGATTGTTGATGGAATCAGAAGATTACGTTTCAGAGATGGTTTCACTTCTTCAGATACGGCACAGGGCATTCCTGGAACTGTTTATGAATTGGACGTTGAACTTCCATTTAGTTGCATCACTTTTTTAACCGGACATAAAATCAGAGTTGACATCAGCAGTGCAAATTATCCGCGGTATGATGTGAACTTAAATAATGGCGGAATCATGTACACCTCCGGTGATAGTTTAGTGGCGCAGAATACCGTTTTTCACAATAGCAATCAATCTTCTTATGTCGAACTGATGCTGACAGATTTTATTGGAGGAGTTAGCGAAAATCCTTACAGTACACTGAACCTCTATCCAAATCCTGCTGCTGATAAAATTATGGTGGAAGAAATATATAATAATTGCAATTACTCCATCAGCGATATTCAGGGGAAAAAAGTTATGGGTGGACGAATTAATAATCGTCAAATTTTAGTGCAATCACTTGTGTCCGGATTGTACTTCATAGAAATTGAATACAAGGGAGAAAAATTAATCAGTAAATGGGTGAAAGAATGAAAAGTAAATTAGTTGGTTTTATAGTTGCGTTGTTTGTTTTTGCATTTCATTTGAGTGAAGCACAAACCTGTTCGCATCGCGGTCATGCCCATTCGTTAAGATCCAATATGGAGTCTTTACGCAGCGATACCATTGATGTGCTGGATTATGATATTTTTCTGGATGTCACCGATTTTTCCGGTGCCACCATTGGAGGAAGCACTACAGTTAAATTTCATCCTCTGATGAATAATATTCAGCAACTTTCACTTGACCTGTTGCATATGAATATTGATTCGGTTAAAATGGGCACCCAAGTTTTAGCATATACCTATACAGATACGCTACTCCAGGTAATTCTTCCCGGCACCTATTCAACTGCTGATACCTTACAGGTTTCTGTGTTTTATCATGGAACTCCTCAAATGGATCCTTCCGGTTGGGGAGGCTGGTATTGGAATTCGGGATATGCATTTAATCTTGGAGTAGGATTTGAAGCCATTCCTCATAATTACGGACGGGTATGGCATGCCTGCTTCGATAATTTTATAGAACGTGCTACTTACACCATTACGGTGAAAACGAACAATGGAAAGCGTGCTTATTGCAACGGTTATCTTGTGAACGAAACAGTGAATGGTTCAGATATTATTCGTCAATGGAGAATGGATACACCGATACTTTCTTATTTGGCTTGTGTAAATGTTGCAGCATATACACATGTTCAACAAAGTTATGTGAGTCCGATTACCTCCAACACCACTCCAATCTGGTTAACAGCTTTACCGGTTGATACCACCAATATGAAAAATTCATTTGTGCATTTGCCCGATGCGCTGGAAGCTTTTGAAACAGGTTATGGTCCTTACATCTGGAATAAAGTTGGCTATTCATTGGTTCCGTTTTCATCCGGTGCTATGGAACACGCTACAAACATTGCATATCCATTACTTACTGCCAATGGTTCTACCTTTTATGAAACATTAATGGCGCATGAACTTTCTCATCACTGGTGGGGCGATTTGGTGACTTGCATTTCGGCAGAACATATGTGGATTAATGAAGGGATGGCTCGTTATTCGGAATGTTTATTTTTAGAACATCTGTATGGTAGCGCCCGTTACAATAAAGAAATCCGCGATAATCATAAAAATGTATTGTGGAAAGCGCATATTGATGATGGCGGGTATTTTGCATTATCGGCCATTCCATTGAATGTTACTTACGGAACAACTACCTACGATAAAGGAGCAGATGTAGTGCACACGATGCGCTCTTACATTGGTGATACCTTATTCTTCGCGGGTTTGCATCAAATTATTGCCAATAATCAATTTCAAAATTTATCCAGTGAAGATTTTCGCGATCAGATGAATTTAATTCCCGGGGTTGATCTTAACGATTTTTTTGATGGCTGGATTTTAAATCCCGGATTTCCACACTTCAGTATCGATTCCATTCATTATGTACAAAATGGTCCCAATTGGGATGCACAATTATTCATCGGACAAAAACTTCGCGGTGCTCCGGCTTATTATAATAATGTTCCTATCAATGTGTTTTTCAGAGATGCATCTTGGAATGTTTTTGTTGTTAGAGTGATGGCGGGCGGAGCACAATCGGTTGTTACCGTTCAGGTTCCATTCCAACCGGTTTATGCATCTTTAAATGAAGATGAAAAAATAAGTGATGCTGTTACCGGAGAAAATTTGGTTATTAAAACGAATGGATTGAAAGGTGTTGATCATGCCAATTTTCAATTTAATGTTTATGGTGTTAATGATTCGGCATTTGTGCGTGTAGAACATCACTGGGTGGGTCCGGATGATTTTATGCAAGCGGATTTTTATCATGTGCTTTCTCCGGATCGTTATTGGAGATTGACGGGAATTGACTGGCAAAATATTTACGCAACGGCGAAATTAAATTATAATGGAACCACTACCGGAGCTGGATATTTAGATGATGGATTAATGGTGGATCACGGCTCGGTGTTGTTTCATGAAGATAGCTTGATTTTATTTTACAGATCTAAGCCGGGAGAACAGTGGACAGAATATCCGCATTATACCCGACAAACCCAGGCCAGTAAATTTGATAAAGTGGGCACAATTGTGATTGATAGTGTAAAAATGGGTGAATACACATTCGGAATGCGTGTGGGAACGGTAGGTATAAGTGAAATTGTAAAAGACAATCTTGAAATTTATCCTAATCCTGTATCTGAAACTGTAATAATTAATGTTGAATCAATTGCAGGTAATAAAGGATCGATACAGATTATGGATGCTTCCGGAAAGATGGTTCTTGAGCAAGTCTGTGATCAGAAAAAAATTTCCTGTTCAGTTCAGGGTTGGCCTTCCGGAACCTATGTGGTGGTATTGCTCGATAAAAGCGGGAAAAAAATTAAAACAGGAAAATTGGTCGTGCGATAAATTATTTTTTATCCAGCTCTGCACTTAACACATTTAAGCTGTCGACTGCCTGCTCCATGATTGCAGTAAAGCGATCCGTTTTAAAAGAGTAATATAAAATATTATGTTGTAGTTGCTCCTTTGTGATTTCATGACGCTTTAATAATTCGTCATAAAATTCTTTGGCTCCGCTTCGAATGGTATCTCCGGGTAAATATTGATTGCCAATCATAGCTTCAGAAATGGTTAGGTCAACCATAACCTCCACCATTTTTTTTTCGGGCAGTAAATCCTCAGGTGCATCTTCTGCAGTTTTTGTTTTGCAGGAATAGATCGCAAAAAGAAGAAATATATATCGTGCGCTTTTTTTCAATTTCGATCGAACATTAATCGCATTCCCTTTTTTTCTTCGTGGAATTTTCCGGCTTCATAAGCTAAATGTCCACTTATAAAAGTATGTGTAATGGTCGATGAGAAGGTGTGTCCTTCAAAGGGCGACCAGCCACATTTGTAGAGTAGGTTGTTTTTGTCAACAGTCCATGATTTTTCAGGGTCCACCAATACCAAATCAGCAAAATATCCTTCACGGATATAGCCTCTTTTTTCAATTTGAAAACAATCGGCAACGGCGTGCGACATTTTCTCAACTACTTTTTCGATGCTTATTTTTTTTGCTTTCACCAAATCGAGCATGGCAGGTAAAGCAT